>RZYZ01000172.1 GCA_009930125.1 Clostridia bacterium
AGGTACTTTGGTTTTTTACCTATATTCTGTTTAATTTTCAAAGAACTGTGTGTTTTGTTTTCATCACTTGTCTCAAGCGACTTGTCTATAATATCATGCTCTGGAAGAACATGTCAACAGGTTTTTTCTAAAATATTTCAAAATCCAGCCCTGATAAATACCCCATCTTCGTTATCATATGGCACTCAAGAACATAGGATGAAAAAGAAATCCATACATGAATCTGAAATCCGAAATAAACCCTGCATTCTTGATTCTCTTTCCGCACTATTCCACCCTATGCACTCCTTGTCCAATGGATACCACATAGAAATCCGCATCATAGCCGATCCGATTTCTGTATTTTTCTCCCACTGTCCTGATGAAATTATCCACAGAATTATTCTCCACGATAGACACGCTGCACCCTCCGAATCCGGCCCCTGTCATTCGAGATCCGATGGTTCCATCCATTTCAGCAGCAGCCTCCACCAGTGCATCCAGCTCGGCTCCTGTCACGTCATAATCATCTCTGAGAGACGCATGGGATGCATACATCAGTTTTCCGAAGGCTTCAATATCATCTGATTCAAGAGCTTTTACCGCAAGCAGTGTTCTTTCATTTTCCGTCACTGCGTGTAGCGCTCTCTTGATGAGAACCGGATCTTCGATCAGATACTTATACTGATTGAATTCTTCCGATGTAAGTTCCCCCAGCGCATGGATCGGAAGCTTCTTCTGAAGTCTTCGGAGCGCTTCCTCACATTCTGCTCTACGCTCATTATACTTGGAGTCCTTCAGCCCTCTCTTCTTGTTCGTATTAGCTACAATGATGGATGTATCCTTCAACCGGATATCAGCATATCTGTACTGCAGAGAATTCGTATCAAGCAGAATGGCTTTATCTTTTTCACCCATGGCCACTGCAAACTGATCCATGATTCCCGAGTTGACGCCGATAAAGGAATTTTCCGCTCTCTGACAGTACTTGACCAGTTCAATCATTTCAACAGAAAGCTGGAAAATCTCCTTCAGGATAAATGCAGTGACAACTTCTATGGATGCGGATGAAGAAAGTCCGGCTCCATGGGGAATGTTTCCGCTGTAATAGAAATCCATTCCGCAAGGGATGATGTAACCTGATTCCATAAATACCTTGATGACCCCTTTCGGATAGTTGGCCCAGTCATGACTTCTGTCATAGACCAGTTCATCCAGAGAAAACTGGATAACGCCCTTCTGCGCGAAGTTCTCCGAGAAAAGTCTGATCAGCCGGTCTTCTCTCTTTTTCACTGCAGCATAGGTTCCGATGGTCAGTGCGCAGGGAAAGACGTTCCCTCCGTTATAATCCGTGTGTTCACCGATGAGATTCACTCTTCCCGGCGCAAAATAAATCCCTTCCGGGTTTTCCTGATAGGTTCTTCTGAAACCAGTCTTCACTTCCATAATTTACTCCTTTTACTCACTACCCATTCATCTCTTCATGCTGCTTTCTCTGTAAAATGACTGTATCTATATTATAGACGTTTATTCAGCGTTTGCTCTGATATTTTCACGATTGCTTCATCTTCTTCCGCATATCATAGAAGCTGTCCTCGTCATATTGATAACTTACTGTAAAGATAACCTCGCCATGAGAATATATATTATAATAGACAATATAGACAACGAGATCTGATAGGAGGATAATTTTTTGAGTTTCTATAATGTAGCATCGGTCCTTGTTATCATCATCAATTTTCTTATTTCATTAACGATTATTTTCAGAAACAGAGAAAAGCCAGAGAAATCCATCGGATGGCTTCTCATTTTCATGCTGGTTCCTTTTTTGGGCCTTATACTATACTTCCTTGTTGGCAGAAACTGGCAGTCAAAGAACCTGAAAGAAAGACTTTCTCCTGAAATGGTGGATTTCGTCAAGACCAGTCTCGAAGAATATGCCGGTCCCCATCTGGAAATGGCAAAAATGGTCACCATGGGCAACGGCAGCCCGATGTTTCTCTATAATGACATAAAAATCTATAAAGATGGCGTTGAAAAATTCGAGGATCTTCTTAAAGATCTTGCTTCTGCCAAACATCACATCCATATGGAGTATTATATCGTGAAATCGGATAAGATCGGCAGACAGATCTTCGATCTTCTCATAAGAAAATCCGAAGAAGGAGTCAAGGTTCGTTTCATCATGGATAAAATAGGCGGACGTACCTTTGATAAGGAATATCTGAAGAAGGTCAGGGAAAGTGGTATCGAGCTGGTTACTTATAGTGCTCATTTTGCCAGTATCAGTAAATTCATCGATACCTCCATCAACTATCGAAATCATAGAAAGATCGTCATCATAGATGGAAAAACAGGATATCTGGGCGGTAACAATATCGGTGATGAGTACAGAGGCGAATCCAAATTCGGATACTGGCGGGATACACATGCAAGAGTCGAAGGGGAATTTGTTCTTGGACTGCAGGCATTGTTCTTCGACGATTTCTTTTCTGTCCTATCCATCAATGAGGAAGCAAAGAAGTGGGAGTATGACAAGAAAAGACAGACTTACAAGCGTGAAGGCGACTTAAGCAATTATTTCCCTACGAACACCGTGACGAACTATCTGCCCATGCAGCTGATCTACAATGGACCCGGATCCCCTTACTCAACCATAGAGCAGCTGTTTCAGAAGATGATCACTTCCGCAAAGGAGAAGATCTATATCAGTACGCCCTACTTCATTCCATCGGACTCCCTTATGCAGGCTCTGAAGATGGCCATCTTATCTGGAATCGATGTTAAAATCGTATTCCCCGAACAGTATGACCACCCTCCCGTTGGTCATGCTTCCATGACTTACATCAAGGAACTGCTGGATGTGGGGGGAGAATTCTATTTCTATGACAAGACCGCATTCTATCACAACAAGGCCATCGTTGTAGATACCAATATCTGCACGCTGGGAACAGCGAACTTCGATGTGCGCAGCCTTTATTACAACTACGAAGTCAACGCTGTGATCTATGATGAACTGACTTCAGCGAAAATGGAAGGTCTTTTCTACGATGACATGGCTGTCAGCAGGATGCTCACCCTGGATGAATACAACCAGGGCAGTATCTTCACCCATTTAAAAGAAAGCTTCTTCCGAATCTTTTCACTTTTATTCTGATATGATGAAGAGACTACATTCTGTGAGGAGTGTAGTCTCTTTTCCTGTTCTACAAATCCAGAAGCTTCTTGGCATCCACATAAGCTGCAATGCCTTCTGCCACTTTCTTGGCTTCCTTCATTGCCAGCACAACTGTAGCGGGCTGATGCACCACATCTCCTCCGGCAAACACCCCTTTCAGTGTACACATGCCGTAGGGCTTTTCTCTAGTGATGACGTATCCTTTGTCGTCCACTTCGATTCCTTCCGTTGTGGATACGATTCGTCTGGCAGGCTTGCTGCCGATGGCTACAAGAACAACATCTGCTTCAAGAATTTCCTCTCCAGTATCCGTCTTCACTTTCAGCCCCGTCACCTTGCCTTCTCTACCGATGTATTCCACGGGTGTGTTTCTGAAACGGAATCTGACATTTTCACTGCGCGCATCTTCGTATTCCAGTTTAGAAGCAGGCATATCTTCCTCATCTCTTCTATATACTACGCTGACTTCCTTCGCTCCGATTCTGACAGCAGTTCTTGCCGCATCCATGGCGACATTCCCACCGCCGATGACGATGACGCGATCGCCTTCCTTGACGATGACTTCTTCACTATTGAGCTTTCCTTCGTTGGCCAGCATGGAGGTCCTGAGAAAATAGGAGGAAAGTTCTATTCCATGAAGTTCCTTCCCAGGGATATCCAGATTATTGGAGACATTGGTACCCGTTCCTATGAAGATGGCATCAAATCCTCTCTCAAAAAGAGTATCTACGGTGAAGTCTTCCCCACCAACCATGTTATTCATGAAGGTCACACCATAGGATGCGATTTTCGCAATCTCCCTTCTAACAACATCCTTCTGAAGGCGGAAGTCAGGAATTCCATAAAGCAGTATTCCACCTGGCTCAGGAAGCGCTTCGTAAACCACCACATTGAATCCGTCTTTTGCCAGGTCTCCTGCTATGGTCAGTCCTGCGGGACCTGACCCTATGACGGCAACCTTCCCCCTTGTCTTTCTTGGAATCTTCTCATTGATCAGTCCCATGGAGTGATCGAAATCTGCAACAAACCTTTCCAGTTTACCAATCTTGATTTCCTTGCCCGCTTTGGCCAGAATACAGTGTCCCTCACATTGCAGATCATGAGGACATACTCTTCCGCAGATTGCAGGCAGATTGGTCTTCCTTGCGAGAATTTCCCGCGCTTCCCCAAAATTCCCCTTGGAGACTTCCTTAATGAATTCAGGAATATGATTTTCTATAGGGCACCCTGTAATACAGGTAGGATTTTTACAGTTCAGACATCGCTTCGCTTCTGCCACCGCCTGCTCCATGGTATATCCCTGTTCAGCATCAATTAAATATAATCCTTTTGATTCCATCTTACTATCCCTCCCACCTTATTATTCTTACTTATATACTGAATAATCTTGTCATACTTGTTATTTTTTGTCAAGGATTTCATAAACTTTTAAACTTCCCCATAACAAAAAAGCCCCAAGCTTACGCTTGGAGCAGTGTAACTGGCGACGACCTACTTTCCCACAGGGCCTCCCCTGCAGTATCATGGGCTCTAAAAGGCTTAA
>RZYZ01000173.1 GCA_009930125.1 Clostridia bacterium
GGATTATGTATCCGAGAGCATCCTGAAGCTGGCAGAGCTTAGAGGCATCGACCTCTATGAAGGCATGGTGCGAGACGAAAAGACCATTTCAGCCATCGTGAAAGCCATGGCCGATGTGCTCTATGAATCCGTCACCGTGAAGGTGAATAAGGCACTGGGGCTTGTGGTCAGCAGGAAGGGGAAACTTCTGAAGAAGGAAACCCCCATCGAGATGGTAAGCTTCTCCGGAGGCGTATCCGACTACATCTACTTTAACGAAGAAGAAAAGGATGCCTACAAATACGGTGACATCGGAGTGCTCCTGGGACGCGCCATCAGAAAGAGATTCGATGAAAGCGCTCTTTCGGTGATGGTTCCGGAAGAAACCATCATGGCCACCGTGGTGGGGGCTGGTACCCAGACCATGGAGATCAGCGGAAGCACCATCACATTCACGGGAAATCTTTTTCCCATCAAGAACATCCCCATCGTGGCGATGACGCCCGAAGAGGAAAAATCAGGCAATCTCAAGGAAATCCTGAGAGAAAAACTTTCCTGGTACACCCTGGAAGACGGAAAGCAGTGGATTGCAGTATTTCTGAAAGGGGAGAAGAACATGCCCTACAGGAAAGTCCAGGAACTGGCTGCGATGCTTACGGAGGTTCTGGAAGAGCACTTCAAGGAGGAAGAACCCTTCCTGGTGCTCATCGAAGAGGACCTGGCGAAGGTTTTAGGACAGAGCATACTGCTTAGCCTGAAGAAGAAGAGAGATGTGATCTGCATCGATGGGATCAGAGTGTCAGGAGGTGACTATATCGATATCGGGAAGCCCATCGGGAACGGATCTGTATTACCCGTCATCATCAAAACTATTGTATTCAATTATTGAAAGAGGTGAAAAAACACATGAATTTGAAAACCAAGTTGTTTGGGACCGTCTATCAGTTCAATTCTGTGAAAGAAGTCCTTGCGAAAGCCAACGAGGAAAAATCAGGGGATCAGCTGGCAGGCATTGCCGCTGAAAACACAACAGAACGTGTGGCTGCGAAAGAAGTTCTTTCCCATATGCTGCTCAGTGACCTGAGAAACAATCCTGTGGTGCCCTATGAGGAAGACGAAGTCACAAGGGTCATTCAGGACAGTGTCAATGAGACCATCTACAATGAGATCAAGAACTGGACTGTGGGAGAGCTGAGAGAATGGCTTCTCAGTTATGAAGCCACACCAAGAAAGATCAGACATGTGAGCAAGGGACTCACCAGTGAAATGGTTGCCGCAGTCTGCAAGCTCATGAGCAATATGGACCTGATCTACGCAGCCAAGAAGATCAGAGTACCCGCAACCTGCAACACCACCATCGGACTGGACGGAACCCTTAGCATCAGACTCCAGCCCAACCACACCACAGACAATCTGGATGGTATCGCCATATCGGTCTATGAAGGCTTAAGCTATGGCGCAGGCGATGCGGTCATCGGACTCAATCCCGTGGACGACACCGTGGACAACGTGAAGAGAGTGCTGGAACTGTTCAAGACCATCAAGGACAAGTGGGAAATCCCCACACAGGCCTGCGTACTTGCCCATGTGACCACACAGATGGAAGCCATCCGTCAGGGTGCACCATCGGATCTCATCTTCCAGAGCATCGCCGGTTCCCAGAAGGGAAATGAAGCCTTCGGTATCGACGTGAAGATGCTGGATGAAGCGAGAGAACTGGTACTGAAATACGGTACAAGCCATGGCGAAAACGTCATGTATTTTGAAACAGGACAAGGTGCGGAGCTGTCCTCCGATGCCCACCATGGAGCCGACCAGGTGACCATGGAAGCCAGGTGTTACGGTCTTGCCAAACGATATAAACCATTCCTGGTCAATACAGTGGTAGGATTCATCGGACCTGAATATCTCTATGACAGCAAACAGGTCATCCGTGCAGGTCTTGAAGACCACTTCATGGGTAAACTGACAGGAATCCCCATGGGCGTCGATGCCTGCTACACCAACCATATGAAAGCGGATCAGAACGACATCGAAAATCTGGCCATCCTTCTGACCTCCGCAGGATGCAACTACTTCATGGGTATCCCCAATGGAGATGACATCATGCTGAACTATCAGTGTACAAGCTATCATGATGCACCAAGCTTAAGAGAACTGATGAACCTGACACCAATCAGGGAATTCGAACAGTGGATGGAAAAGATGGGCATCCTGAAAGACGGCAAGCTGACAGAACGTGCCGGTGACGCATCCATATTCTTGGATTGAAAGGAGGGGGAATAAATGATAACTGATAACGAATTAAAAGTGCTGATCGAGAAAGTCATGAAAGAAATGAACAAGGAAGACGCTCCGAAGGCAGAGTCCAGAAACGACAATGACGGAGAAATCAGAGACATCACGGCGAAGCCCATTCAGGAAGTCTTCTATGTACCGAATCCAAAGAACCGCGACCAGTATCTGAAGCTGAAGAAGAAGACCGCAGCAAGAGTCGGAATCTGGAGAACGGGACCAAGAAACACCACGGAAACGCTATTGAGGTTCCGCGCAGACCACGCTGTGGCACAGGACGCCGTATTTTCCTATGTGGATGAGAATTTCCTGAAGGAAATGAATCTCTTCACCGTGAAGACCAAGGTGACGGACAAGGATGAATACATCACCCGTCCAGATCTTGGCAGACAGTTTGATGAGGAGAACACAAAACTCATCAAGGAGAAATGCAAAGCGAAACCCCGTGTTCAGATTATGGTTGCAGATGGACTCAGCTCCACTGCCATTGAAGCCAATCTGAAGGATATTCTTCCAGCCATCACATCAGGGCTCAAAGGATACGGCATCGATTATGGCACCACATTCTTCGTGAAATACGGAAGAGTAGGGTCCATGGATGCGGTTTCCCAGGCAGTGGACGCTGAGCTTACCATTCTTCTCATCGGTGAAAGACCAGGACTTGCCACTGGAGAGAGCATGAGCTGCTATATGACCTATAAAGGTTATCCAGGTATTCCGGAAGCGAAGAGAACCGTCGTATCCAACATCCATAAGGAGGGTACACCGGCAGCAGAAGCAGGTGCCCATATCGCATCTGTCATCAAAGTGATACTGGAAAAGAAAATGACCGGTGTAGGTCTGAATCTATAAGGTTAAAGGAGGGAAAACGAAAGTGAAATATGACGCATTGAAACCAAGCATACTCAGTTTGAAAATCATTCCTAACGTCAATCCGGATATGGTCACTGAATTCAAACTGCCTGAAGGACATATGAGCCTTGGGCTCTTCACATCCGACTGTGATGATGTTTCCTATACAGCGCTGGATGAAGCAACGAAGAAAGCCGACGTGAAGGTGGTTTATGCCAGATCCTTCTACGGTGGTGCAGCCAACGCCAACACAAAGCTCGCCGGTGAAGTCATCGGAATTATTTCCGGACCAAACCCAGCAGAAGTCAGAAGCGGCTTAAACGCCATCGTGGACTTCATCGAAAATGAAGCCAGCTTCTACAGCGCCAATGAAGACGACACCATCGCCTACTATGCCCACACCATTTCAAGGTCCGGTTCCTATCTGTCCGAAGTGGCAGGGATTGCCGAAGGAGAGGCCATCGCCTATCTCATCGCACCACCACTGGAAGCCATGTATGCACTGGATGCGGCCATGAAGGCCGCAGATGTGAAAATGGCAGCCTTCTACGGACCTCCATCGGAAACCAACTTCGGTGGTGGACTCCTTACAGGTAGTCAATCAGCATGTAAGGCAGCCTGTGATGCATTTGCTGAGGCCGTCTGCTTCGTGGCAGACCAGCCTACGAAATATTAGTCGCCATAGGATGGTGATGATATGAAAAACAGCGCATTGGGGCTCATCGAGACATACGGATATGTGGGCGCTGTGGAAGCGGCTGATGCAGCCTTAAAAGCAGCAGATGTATCCCTGGTGGACCTTGTGAAAGTACGCGGAGGAATCATGACACTGACCCTCATGGGGGAAGTGGCGGCAGTGAAGGCATCGGTGGATGCCGGAGCGGCTTCCGCCGAAAGGCTGGGGGTTCTTCTCACCTCCCATGTCATAGCGAGACTGGATGAAGAAGTCTGGTCCATTGTGGAACCCGAGGGAGATGACCCTGAGGACGATCCGGACCCTTCCGATGAAAAGGAGAAGGAGATGGAGGAAGAAGAGCCTGAAGAAACCGAGCCGCTGACGGGGAAAGAAGCGGAAGAGCAGTCGCCCGATGAACCTTCACCACAGCTGGGGAATGAAGAGCCTACAGAAATGGAAAAGAATCTGCCGAAAGAAGAAGGCTTTTCCAGAGAAACACTGCAGAACCTGAAGGTGGTCGAGCTGAGAAGAATCGCTCGAAAACTCGACGGGGTCAAAATACCGAAAAATCAGATCAAATTCGCCAATAAAGCCGAACTGATGAGAGAAATCAGCGAGGCGCAGGAAAGGAGGAGTAAAGCATGACAACCTTAGACCGAGATCTGGCCTCCTTGCAGGAAATGAGAGACCTGGTGAGAAAAGCCAAAGCCGCTCAGAAGGAATACAAGACCTGTTCCCAGGAAAAGATCGACCAGGTCGTAAAGGCTTTGGCCATCAGAATGGAAAGAGAGTCTGAGAATCTGGCGAAGCTTGCGGTGGAAGAAACCGGATACGGAAACGTGCCGGACAAGACCGTGAAGAATCTTGTGGCATCGAAA
>RZYZ01000174.1 GCA_009930125.1 Clostridia bacterium
CATAGATCTCGCAGATCTGTGCATTTTCGGTCTTTGCCCGTTCCAGATATTCAGGAAATTTATGAGCATTGTGGGTACCGAAAACAATATCCACATGTTTGTACTTCTTCAGAATCTCTTCCGGCATCCCCTTCTGCTGCATCATACAGCCACACACTGCTAAAATCAGATCCGGATTGTTCTTCTTGATGGCCTTCAGCGCGCCCAGATTCCCGTACACCTTCAGCTCAGCATTTTCTCTGACAGCACAGGTATTGAAGATGATCACATCCGCTTTGTCCCGGAACAGCGTCTCCTCGTAATCCATGTTCTTGAGCATGCCAGCCAGTTTCTCCGAGTCTTCCTCATTCATCTGACATCCCCAGGTCTCGATAAGATATTTCTTTTTCAAATCACATTTCTCCTTTTAGCTCTATATCAACGGATCACCTTCTTTGGCAATCCTTCTCTTCTTGCACAGCATTTCTATTATAGCGAATATAACAAATAAATAAAAGTATCTGTTCTAATTCCATTCATTAATAAAAGTAAGTTATTTCAGCTAATAATTCATTAAATTACATTGAATTGTACTGATTGCTGATACTTTGTTAATGTTCTGTCATTATTGAAGATTTTTTTGTAAACGTTTATACTTAATCTGTAATTATAATGGGGGTGGAATATGAAAATAGAATTTTCAGAACGCGCAAAAAGAATAAAGGCTTCAGAAATCCGTGAACTTCTGAAACTCACCGTTCAGCCGGAAATCATCTCGTTTGCCGGTGGTCTGCCTGCTGCAGAACTTTTTCCTCTGGAAAAGATCGCAGAAGTAGCCGGTGATGTTGTATTGAAGGAAGGCAAAGCGGCTCTGCAGTACAGTCCTACAGAGGGATTGAAGAAATTGAGAGAAATCATTATCGCCCAGAGACTGAACCCTGTCCATATCAATGCAACGCTGGATGAGATTTCGATCACATCTGGCTCTCAGCAGGCACTGGATTTCACCGGTAAGATGTTCATCAACGAAGGAGACACGGTCATCGTGGAATCTCCTACCTACCTCGGTGCACTCAATGCTTTTCTGGCATACAATCCGAATTATGTGGAAATACCGCTGCAGCAAGACGGAATGGATATGGATAAGCTGGAAGAGGTGCTTGAAAGTGGTGTGAGACCAAAGTTCATCTATACGATTCCTGATTATCAGAATCCATCTGGCATCACCATGTCAGAAGAGAAAAGAAAAAGACTCATAGATATAGCAAACAAATACGATCTCATCATTGTAGAGGATTCTCCCTATGCTGAACTCTGTTTTGACGGAAAGCAGCTGGATCCCATAAAATCCCTTGATACAGAAGGTCGTGTCATCTATATGGGAACCTACTCCAAAACCTTCACGCCTGGTCTTAGAATCAGTTGGGTTGTGGGGAACCCCACCATCATCAATAAATTCATTCAGGTGAAACAGGGAGCGGATCTGCAGACTTCCTCCATCGATCAGAGAATCGCAGCAGAATTCATGTCCAGATACGACCTGAATGAACATATCCGGATGATCAAGGATGTATATTCAAAGCGAAGAGATGTGATGCTCGATACGATGAAAAAGACATTCCATAAAGACATCACCTTCACTGAATCAACTGGAGGCCTTTTCACCTGGGTAACCGTGAGAAAAGACATCGATACCAAAGTGCTCATGCAGGAAGCACTGAAAGAAAACGTGGCATTCGTGCCTGGCGCATCTTTCTTTGCCTCAAGTGGCCACAACAACTATATGAGACTGAACTATTCCTGTATGCCTGAAGATAAAATCAGAACAGGCATAGAGCGATTGGCCAAAGTCCTTAATAAATACTACGAATAAGTGTATAATGAACTATGGCGGCAGACATCAGGCGAAAAGTTCTGCTGCATTGTTTAATATTTTTTAGACAGTAACCTAAACTTGAAATGAGGTAAGACGAATGAAACTATCCAATCGAATCAACAACATGAAATTTTCTCCGATCAGAAAACTATCTCCATATGCTGAAGATGCTCGCAGCAGAGGTCTGTGCGTTCTAGGCCTGAATATCGGACAACCGGATATTGAAACACCACCACAGTTTTTTGACGCCCTTGGCAGCTATGACAGCAAAGTGCTGAAATACTCGGAATCCAGAGGAGAAACTGTTCTTATCGATTCATTTATCAAGTACTATAAGGATTTCGGCGTGGAATTCCAGCGTGAAAACATGATCATCACCAATGGCGGTTCTGAAGGACTCCATTTCGCCTTATATGCCACATGCAATCCTGATGATGAAGTCATTGTACCTGAACCATTCTACACCAATTATTCTTCCTTTACAGATATTGCCGGGTGCAAGGTAAAGCCCCTCACCACCTTTGGAGAAGATGGCTTCCATCTTCCAGGTAAGGAGAAGTTTGAAGAGATCATCACAGACAAAACCCGTGCGATTCTGATTTCCAATCCGTCCAATCCGACTGGAGCAGTATATACACGAGAAGAAATTGAAATGCTCGCAGAGCTTTGTCTGAAACATGACCTGTTCCTGATTTCCGATGAAGTCTACCGTGAATTCGTCTATGACGGAGAAAAGGCCTATTCCCCTCTGAAAATCCATGAAATCCAGCAGCACGTAATCCTCATTGATTCCATCAGCAAGCGATACAGTGCGTGTGGAGGCAGAATAGGACTCATTGCCTCGAAGAATGAGGAAATCATAAACTCTGTGATGAAAATGGCTCAGGCAAGACTATGTGTACCTACACTGGAACAGATCGCAGCCGCATCCTTATATGAGACTCCACAGTCCTATTTCGATGAAGTGAAGGAAGAATACCAGGCAAGAAGAGATGTTCTCTTTGAAGGGGTTTCCGCCATTGAAGGTGTTCAAGTGAAGAAACCTGCCGGTGCCTTTTATATGATGATCAAACTGCCAATCAAAAGCGCAGAAAACTTCTGTAAATGGATGCTGACAGATTTCAGCTATAAAGATACAACACTTATGATGGCTCCTGCTGAAGGTTTTTACTTCACAGAAGGTCTGGGTGTGAATGAAGTCAGACTCTCCTACTGCATCAACATCGAGGATCTGAAGCTAGGTGTAGAAATACTCGAGCTGGGGCTGAAGGAATACAAGAAGACACAGGAATAACGCTATAAAATCAACGAAAAACAGACAGTAGAATTCAATAATACTGTCTGTTTTCTATTGCCTGATTTATTTGAAGTAGTACAGCCAGGAGCAGTTACTCTGCTTGTCCTGAAACCCTATATTCTTATATAAGTTTACAGCTTTTTCATTCTGTTCATTGACATCAAGATAGAGCTCTTTTATGCCAAACTCTCTTCCTTTTTGAAGAAGATGAATCAGAAAGTCCTTTGATAATTTTTTTCCTCGAAATTCAGGGACAATCCCGAAATTCACGAGAAAGTAGTGATTCTCACTTTTGTTGATCTGACCATATCCGATATACTGATTCTCATGAAGATAAAAATAGCTGAGCTCAGGAATATAGGTTTTCTTAGAGATTTCAATGAGAATATCTGCTGAATTGATCGGCAGTCTGTACTTGTTGTCGAATATACGATTCTGAATATCCACTCTTGCACGGATGTCTTCAATCTGAAATTTCTTCATTGTGACTGGCTCCCCTGTCTTCTTCAGGTCTTTCAGATTCATATGCAACCTTTTAATGCCTCTTCTCATTTTGAAGTTCAGAAGAGAAAGGATATGATCATTCATTTCATTTCTGACTACGGTGTACTCAAACTGATGGATATCCAGATGCTGAGGCAGACTGTCTCTGAAAACGTCCATCACGTCCTCCAGCGGAATCTGTTCGAGCTTTTCCTTATCCGTAAGCGGGATGATGCTTCTGATCCTGACATTATAGCTTCTGGTTTCAGACCAGATCAGAAGGATGGGCTCGTTCTGGTAAGTGATGATTCTGGTCCCAGTTCGATACTGAATCTTGTTGAATAATGAGCTTTTACGATACATATCATACAAGTTTTCGTTAAGTTCATTGAATTTGTCATACTCCAGCAGCTGGTTTCTGTATGTCTGCAAATCCTTTGCTTTGAATTGTTCTGATAAAACCATAACTTACTCCTAGTTCACGATTTTTATATACGTATGCATATTATATCATATCCAACTGCACTCGTTCACAGAGATTTATCTCAGAGATCGTATTCTGCGCTTCAGCATATTATGAAGAAGGATTGCAATGGTGCCACCAGCTAAGGCTGTAATAAGCTGAGGAAGTCCCATGGTAATTGCCAGTTTGTCCTTCACTGGCTCCGGAATTCCAAGGGCAAAGAGGCTGATCAGCTGCGTTGCACTGAAATAGAGAAAGAGGAATTTCACTGTACTTGCACTAAGCACTCCGATGATGTCTAGATTTTTTCTGTTCCTGAATATGGAAAATAAAATTACATACAGCAGATTTCCTGCGGCAATGAATGGAATAAACGGCGCCATAGGTGGTGCCAGGACATTAGAAAAGAATGCAAGTACAGGAGTCAGTAGGCCTACAAGCATAGCCCATTTGACTCCGGAAAAATATACTGTCAGAAGCAGCATCGCGTTGACCATGGGGCCGACAAAAAACTGATTAATCTGTGGAACATTCTTTCCGAGAATCTGTATGATAACAACCAGTGTCAGTAATAGAGCAC
>RZYZ01000175.1 GCA_009930125.1 Clostridia bacterium
TGGTTTCCTTGGCATATTTTTCCGCACCGCTGAGGTTCTGCGCCCCCAAGGAACGCCCTACCATAGAGGAGGCTGCGATGCCAAAAGCCTGTCCCGGCTAAAAAAGACAGCCCCAGGATGCTGAGCGCGATCTGATGCGATGCATAAACCACCGTGCCCAGTCCGGCAACAATCCGCACAAACAGAAGCACACCGATTCTAAGGGCCAGGGATTCCAGAGACGCCGGTATCCCGACCCGTATGAGATTCTGAATCACCGTCTTGTTGTATTTGAACTTCTTTCTGAAATCCACCTTCAGCGGGCTGTCTTTCCGTACAATGTACCGGAGCATGAGCACACTGGCCACCACATGGGAAAATGCAGTGGAAACCGCCGCACCTGTAACACCCAGTTCCGGAAAGAACAGAAGCCCGTAGATCAGGAGTGCGTTACCCACCACGTTCATGGAGTTCACTCTGATGTTGATCTTCATGGGCGCTTTGGTCTCCCCTATGCCTCTTAAGGCAGCTGTAATGGACATATTGAAGCTCTGGAAAAGATACCCGACCATAATGATCTTGAAGTAGATTCTTCCTGCATCAATGGTGTCTGCCTGAGCGCCCATGAACCTCATGATCTCATCTGTAAAGACCAGCCCGAAGGTGGAGAGCGGTATGGCCAGCAGAAACAGATTCAGAAGAATCACATGCTTCAGAACCGAATCCACTCTATGAGGCTGCTTCGCCCCCACATACCTGGCGATCATGGCAGTGCCCCCCACATTCAGCGCCTGAGCCAGAGACAGTCCGATGAACATGGGCTGATTGGTGATGCCCACCGCCGCAACGGATGCAGCCGCCAGTGCCTTGTCCGCAATCCATCCCAGCATCATCATGTCCACCATACCGAAAAGGGAGCTCATGAGAAGCTCCGTCAGGATCGGCCACGCCAGATGCAGAACGTCATATCTTATGGGATTTTTGACGAAGGAAAAGAAATCCTTCTTCTCCCTCGTCTTTTTACTATCCTCTTCCAGTTTTTCCTTTTCTTCCATCATTTTCCATACTTCCTTATTCTTCTTACTTTTCATGATTTCCATAAAACCTAAATTACATTATAGCATATTGAGAAAAGCTATCTGAATTACCCAATACACATGATTTCAGGAAGCGTCAGATTTGGCGTTCAGGAAAAGAGGAAACCTGCATAAATCTCATTCAATGAATGGTGTCTGCAGAAAATGAATGACCGATGATTGCTCATCGGTCACCATTACTAATAATCATATTCTCTGTAATTTTCACTGATTCGTATCTGAAGCGTCGCATCGTCCTGGAGCTTCTTATAGGATACCAGAAACTCGTTCAGTTCATTGTCGGTGAGATCCACCTGCTTTTCGGAGGTGATCACCACAATGGTCTTACTGAGGAAAATCGTCAGCTCATTTCTCTCATTTCTGATTTCATAGTGGAAACCCGAGTACTCTTTGAGCTTCCCCTTGTATTTATCCATGAAACCAAGCTGCTTGCGATACTTCTGGTAGTCTTCGTTGTTCGTCAGATTGTACTGGGACTGGATATCCTCCATGGATACGCCATAACGCTCCATAAGTCTGGTCTGGATTTCCATGAACTTCTCATAGGAAATGCTGTTCTTTTCCATATACTCCATGATGGCTTTGTTGATGGATGCGATGGTCTGTTTCCCAGTTCCCATCTCTCCATACAGATTGAAGATATAGGCTTCAAAATCATCTATATCCTTGTCCCTCACCTTATTCTTAAGGTCATTGAAATCAATGACATCACTCAATGTCTATTCCTCCTCGAGGCTCTTCAGATAATCCAGAAGGTCGGATTTCTGAACACGGTTCACACCACTATGTTCGATATCAAAACCTGGATCGATCTTTTCGCCATATTCTCTTTCCATGACTTCAATCACTCTAGGCTTACAGAATTCTCCCTGACACCATCCCATACCGGCACGCGTCCTTCTTTTCACGCCATCCACAGTCTTCACTTTGATTCCCCGATGAAGGGCATCCACGATTTCATCTTCTCTCACCTGCTCACATCGGCAGACGATTCGATCTTCGCTTCCCAGGGGCAGCTCGATGAATTTCTTGACATCCTTCAGGGGCTTCAGAGGTTTCTTTGTGACAATGGGTTCTCTGTAAGGATCGAAGTCCTTGTTCTCTTCCCATTCTAAGCCCGATTCCTTAAGAATACCTGTAACCATTTCCGCGATGGCTGGTGAGGATGTGAGTCCAGGAGACTGAATTCCGGCAACATTGACAAAGCCTTTCACATCTGTCTCCTCAATGATGAAATCATCTGTTGAGCTTCTGGCACGGATGCCTGTGAAGCTTCGGATGAACTGCTTCGGATTGATTTTATCATAGAGCTCCTTCGTCTGCTCCAGGATCTTCGCTACACGCTCTATGTGGGTGGATGTATCGTCACGATCCGCATCATCATTGGCATCTGGGCCGATGAGAAGATTTCCATAGTAGGTGGAAGCCACAAGAACGCCCTTTCCGAGTTTCGTGGGAAGCTGGAAGATCACGGTATTGATGGGATCTCCTGTACCTCTTGTGAAGAGAATATACTCTCCGGATCTCGGCAGAATCTTGAAGTTGTCCACCCCTACCATCTGAGAGATTTTGTCCGCATACACCCCAGCCGCATTGACCACGTATTTTCCTTCATACTGACCTTTATCTGTAGTCACCTTGAAGACATCTCCTGTTTTCTCTATGGCTGTGACCTCATTCTCCAGTTCGAGGGTCACTCCGTTTTTGATGGCGTTCTCCGCCATGGCGATGGCCATTTCATAAGGTGAACAGATTCCGGCTCCTTTACAGTAGAGAGCCCATTTCACATCATCTGTGAGTTCTGGTTCAATCTTTCTGATTTCCTCGGGTCCGATGATGGATAAATCATCCAGTCCATTTTTGATTCCGTTGGCCATGAGTTTTTCCAGGGGTTCCTTGTCATCCTCTTTGGTGATGACGAGAGATCCGGTTTCCTCAAACCCGAAATTCAGCTGGCGGTCCAGCTCCTTGAACTGAACTCTGCCTTTATAGCATAATCTGCCTTTCAGTGCTTCATGCTTCTCTGCATAGCCTCCATGGACGATGGCGCTGTTGGCTTTTGTCGCACCCATGGATACATCGATTCCTTTTTCCAGAACCAGCACTTTCGCCTTCGACTTCGATAGTTCTCTTGCGATGCTCGTTCCCACAATTCCCGCTCCGATGATAATTACATCATACATAAATTAACCTCCTCAATCATTGGTGTCTGTTTTTCACGCGGTGTAAACATTTACTTTTGTACTATTATAACAAATAACCCGGATTCTGGATATTTTTTATACAAAAAATGTGGGTATCAACCCACATTTCATTGTCTACATATTTCTTGTAGCTACTATGTCTGCACCTGTTCCAAGTACATTCTTTATTAAAACTGTTCCCACTTTGATTGGCGCTTCCACTTCGATTTTTTCCAGTTCTCTCATGACATCGAAGTTCAGTCCCTTTGGAATATCTGTTGATGTCTTCACTGGCAGTCTCTTATGAATGCCACCCCTGATCTTCACTGTTGACGTGATGACTCTTGTAGGGTTTGTAAGTTCCTTTTTCGCATAGGGTATACCTCTGTTGCATCCATTCCCCATGACGATGATTTCACCGTCCGGCTTCTCATCCACCTGAAGTCTGCATCCCTTAGGACATACAATACAAATCATTTCTCTCATCTTAAATCACCTCTTCCAGTGCAATGGTAAGGAGTCCATTTGCCTTCTCGAGATCCGCTCTCTTCAGCTTGATTTTCTCCATTTCTCCAGGAGCTACAACTGGTCTTCTCAGCTTTTTGATCAGTTCTCCCTCATGGTTTCTTACAGTGATGTTCACGTCTTTGAATACATTGGAAACTCTGAACATGATTTCCTGAGATTCCATGATGTTTTCCAGTCTGATCTGCTGTGGCACGGTATAGTTCACACGGTCTCCGTTTTTGATTTCCGTGACATCCTGTCCTTCCTTCAGCTCATTCTTGATGAACTTGGCCGCGCTTCTGCCCGCCTTCTGTCCCTCTTCACTCACAAAGTCTACCAGGTCATGTACATGAACCACGTTACCGCAGGCGAAAATACCCTTCACATTGGTTTCCATGGCTTCATTCACGATGGGTCCTGAAGTTCTTCGATCCAGTGCGATGCCCGCGTTCTTCGTGATTTCATTTTCAGGAATCAGACCTACGGATAAGAGCAGGGTATCACATTCCAGTGTCTGCTCTGTTCCAGGAATCGGATTTCTGTTTTCATCCACTTTCTGGATCACGACTGCTTCCAGTCTCTGCTTACCCTTGATTTCCGTGATGGTATGTGCAAGAAGCAGCGGAATGTCATAATCATCCAGACACTGAACGATGTTTCTGTTCAGTCCGTTGGAGTAAGGCATCAGCTCAACGCATGCCTTGACTTCTGCTCCTTCCAGTGTCATTCTTCTTGCCATGATCAGTCCAATGTCTCCTGAACCCAGGATGACAACTTTCTTTCCGACCATGTATCCTTCCATGTTCACATATCTCTGGGCAGTACCTGCTGTGAATACACCGGATGGTCTTTCTCCAGGAATCTGGATGGCCCCTCTGGTTCTTTCTCTGCAGCCCATGGCCAGG
>RZYZ01000176.1 GCA_009930125.1 Clostridia bacterium
CTTGCATAGCTAAGAACCTTTGAAATCAGCTTGGTCAGGGTCTCATCGTAGCGGAGATACTTCTCCGCTTTTTCCTTCGCCCCTTCTGCACTGGTCAGCTCTTTCTCCGCGAAGGTGTTCACCTCGCTGATCATCTCCAGAATTCTTTTTGAATCTGCTTTGTACGCTTCGGATTCGAATGAATCATACAGCTCGTTTAAGCTCCATCTCATAATGTAATGTCCACCTTTCTTCATTTTTCTCTATTCTATCATGGGAGGCCTACCCTTGCGTGGAAGGTACCTAACCTTCTGTATGAGTGCCTCCCATATCTGTTTGCTATTGAGCGTAGACGCTTCTTTTCTGCACTTCCTCCAGAATCAGCTCCACAATCACCGCCAGAAGGGTCACCGGGATGGATCCCATGAGGATCAGCACCATGTCGAAGGTCTTCACTCCATTGACCACAAGAACGCCAAGGCCCCCCGCTCCGGCGGCGGCCGCCAGGGTCGCTGCACTGATGTTGATGACGGTGGAGGTCCGGATGCCTCCTAATATGGCATTCATGGCCAAGGGAATCTTCACCTTGCGGTAGGTCTCCCACTCGCTCATACCCATACCTCTGGCCGCTTCCACCACATTTTCAGGCACTTCCTCGATCCCCACCACCACATTATAGACAATGGGCATCAGGGCATAGAGAAACAGGGCAATGAGGGCTCCTTTGATGCCATAGCCCACGATGGGGACCACCAGGGCCAGAAGGGCCGCAGAAGGAAAGGTCTGCCCCAGATTCACCAGTTTCAGAAGAGATTCCTTGAACTCCGCTCCGGTTCTTGTGGTGAGAAAAACCCCCAGAACGAATCCGAAGAGGATGGCCATGGCGCTGGATATCAGAACCATTTCCAGATGCTCCAGAAACAGAACCGGCAGGGGTGTCCTGGAGCCCTGGGTGAACTTCGACGTGAAGAGGCCCGCCAGGACTGCTTCAAACCGCTCTGGAAACAGGAGCATAGCCCCAAGAAGAAGGATGAGCAGAAAAATGATGATATAGGTCACCCTGATCTTCTTCACTGATGCTCCCCCCTTATGACTGCCATGATGCCCTGAAGGGAGAGACTGCCTTTTTCAAGGGGCACCCGGTCCACGCCTCTCAGAATCATCTCGGATAGGGCTTCCTTGAGCGAGGCCTCTTCTGAAAGAGGTTCTCCCTCTGCCTTCTCCTTCTCTTTGTATTCTCTGGCCTTGAATCTTGTGAGCAGGCTAAGCGCCCCTTCTTTCCCGAAGAAGTCCTCTACAAAGCTGTCCACAGGTTTCAGAATCACTTCTTCCGGTGTGCCTTCCTGAACGATTTCTCCTTCTCTCATGATGCAGATCTTATCCCCAAGAAGCAGGGCTTCCTCCACATCATGGGTGACGAAGATCACCGTTTTCTTCAGCTTCCTCTGTATTTCCTTGAACTCGTTCTGAAGGCGGAGTCTACTGATGGGGTCCACCGCCCCGAAGGGTTCATCCATGAGCAGGATATGGGGATCCGATGCCAGGGCTCTGGCCACGCCTACCCTCTGGGCTTCTCCGCCGGAGAGCTCCTTGGGCAGCTTCTTTCCATAGAGGTTCGGATCCAGTCCCACAAGCTCCAGCATTTCCTTTCCTCTTTTTCTTATTCTTTCCGCATCCCACTTCAGAAGAAGGGGGACTGTGGCGATATTGTCTTCCACATTCATGTGGGGAAAAAGTCCGGTGCTCTGGATGACATACCCCATTTTCTTGCGCAGGGTCTCCACCTGGAAGCTGTCCACATGCTCTCCCTCCACATAGATGTCTCCGGAGGTTCTGCCCACCATTCTGTTGATGAGTCTCAAGGTGGTGGATTTGCCGCAGCCGGAAGGACCCAGAAGAACGTAGAGCTCCCCTTCATTCACATGAAAGGATATGCCTTTCACCGCTTCATATCCATCATAATTCTTCACTACATCTACAAGTCTGATCATCTCTTTCTCCTCCTGATTCTCTCTATGAGCAGTTTCAGTACTTTATCCATGGTCAGGGTCAGAAGCACAATGGGTATGACCCCGAGAAGGACCAGATCCGGTGAGGCTTCCGCCAGACCCAGGAACACGAAGGTTCCAAGGCCTCCGCCTCCCACAAGGCCTGCAAGGACCGCACCGCCGATGGTCTGGACCAGAGCGATTCGAACACCTGTGATGATGATGGGCAGTGCCAGCGGAAACTCGATCTTTCTGAAGATCTGCTTTCTCATCATCCCCATGCCCTGGGCTGCTTCAATGACGTCTCTTCCAACGGTGGAGAAGCCCACCAGCGTGTTTCTTCCTATGGGCAGCAGTGTGTAGAGAGACAGCGCCACAAAGGCCGGAGCCCATCCGATGCCGCTGATGCCAAGCGCACGGAAGAAATCAATGCGGCCCAGACTTGCCAGAGGCACCAGAAGAATACCGAAGAGGGATAGACTGGGGATGGTCTCCACGATGCTTAGGGGAACCATCACGGCGCTTTCCAGATGCTTCTTCCTGTAGGCTAAGTATCCCAGCGGAATGGCCACAAGGCTTCCGAAGGTCACAGAGCCCAGGGAAAGAAACAGATGGGTGGTGAAGCTGTCCACGAACTGGTTCTTCTTGATCTGATATTCCTTGAGAATGGAGAAGTCATCAAAAACCCCCATATAGACAAACACTGCCACTGTGAAGAAAATCAGAAGCCCCAAGGCCTTTTCCAGGTTCAGATAAGGGTCTTTCTTTGCCATGACATGGCCGAAAAGAAGATAGACCATGACAAGGAGGATATAGAATCCCATGGAAAGGCTCACCCTGATGGAGCTGCTCTCTGCAGCCGCCTCCTGCCCGCTCTGTCCCATGAAGAAGAGCAGCACTGTGAAGAAGATCGCGCCCAGAAGGATGGTCACAAGACCTTTCGCCTTCTGCTTGGACAGGGATAAAAGCGCAATGAGAAGAAAGCCTGCTCCTATAACAAGGACAGGCCATCCTATGAATTCATAAGCGGTGAACCGCTCACCGCTGGCGATTCGATTGGGCTTTACCTGCACAAGCTTCATGAAGGCCAGCGCAAGGAATGCGATGATGCTGTAGACTAATTGTGGTTTGTCGATGTTCTTTCCCAAAATATTCCTTCTTTCAATACGCAGTGTTACTCCAGAATCCCGTTGTCCTTAAGAAAGGTCTCTGCCACATCTCTTGGAGCCAGTCCATCCACAATGACTTCCTTGTTCATCTGCTGCAGATTTTCCTTATCCAGTAGAGAGAATACATTTTCCACGATTTCCTGAATCTCAGGGTATTTGTCCAGAACTTCTTTACGGATGATGGCTGATGGTTCGTAGACAGGTGGAATGGACAGGGTATCTTCCAGAAGCACCAGGTCCAGATCCGCTAAAGAACCGTCGGTGCCATAGGCCAGGGCCACATTGACACCATCGGTGCCGTCGGCCAGAGCTTTCAGGGTTTCTGCGGTATTTCCATGAGGCAGCAGAATCAGCTGATCGGATTCCAGTTCAAAGCCATAGCCGGCTTCCATACCCAGTAGACCCGTCATCTTCTCCGCAAAGAGCTGGGAGGTGATGAGCTTCACTTCTCCACCGCCGTTGACATACTCGGCAAAGTCTTCCATGGTGGACAGACCGTTGGCTTCCGCGAATTCTCTCTTCACAGCCAGAGCCTCCGTATTGTTCGCATTGGCCGGTTTCATCCAGATAAGATCGTTGTTCTCCTCATCATAGGCTTTGATGGCATCATAGCCCGCATCCTTATCTCTCCAGGTATCTTCCTCGATGCCTTCGGAGTAGAACTGCCCGTTTCCTGTGTAGTCGATACCCAGGTCCAGCTCTCCCTGAAGAAGGGCATTTCTGTGGACATCCGGTGTGCCGAACTGCACCTTATCCTCGATGAGATACCCTTCGTCTTCCAGGGCAAGAAGGAGCATGTTTCCAAGGATTCCTCCCTCTGTATCCACAAAGGATCCCAGAGTGATGGCATCGTCGGGATTCTTCACTTCCCCTTCGGTTTCATTTGCTCCACAGGCAGCTAGGATGCTCATTGTAAAAACAGCGATGACTGCTGCGATAATCTTCTTTCTCATTTCATTCATTCCTTTCTCTTCTGATTGGGCAGTCTTCTATACAGAAGATGCTTCATACTACTCATTATATAGCATAGGCCGTTTGCAAATAGAATAATCCATTAAGAATCCACAAATTTTAAGTGAACAATTCAGTTTGTGGTATATGGAGCATCCGCCAGCATGAAAGGAACCCATAGTACATCACTTTTTTCAGAGCACCCTGTGTATAAGTTTTCAACTGACAATAGTTATCCATAGAAACGGATAAGTTATCCACATTCTGTGGATAAAGAGCATCGGAATATTCTGTCTATATTTATTCTTCCTGAACTTCAGTCCGTCTCTATTAAAGAAAAGCAGCAGTTTTATCCACAGATTTTCAAGGGTATTGTTGATAAGATCCCTTCGATGAAACCCGCGCTTATGGATTTCCCGTGGCATCGTCCTACTTTTACAGGATGCTCTGATCCAGGAGACTTCAATCTTCGCATCGTAACTGAAGTTATATTTCTGTGGAAGAGAAGCTGTAGATGGATATTTTATAGCGACTAGGATATACTAGGGCTATATAAGATGCAGTCAGAGTCAA
>RZYZ01000177.1 GCA_009930125.1 Clostridia bacterium
GGCAGACTCCACATCCAGATGGGCAGAAGCCCTCAGAGAGATGTCCGGTAGACTGGAAGAAATGCCTGGTGATGAAGGATATCCAGCGTACCTTGGATCCAGAGCGGCCGAGTTCTATGAAAGAGCCGGTAAGGTCAACTGCTATGGCAGTGACAATCGTATCGGTGCTTTGACCATCATCGGTGCCGTATCCCCTCCTGGAGGAGATATTTCAGAGCCAGTATCCCAGGCGACCCTTCGAATCGTTAAGGTGTTCTGGGGACTGGATGCAAGCCTTGCCTACAGAAGACATTTCCCAGCCATCAACTGGATGAACTCCTATTCCCTGTACCAGTCCAAGGTAGACGGATGGATGAACCAGAATGTGCATGAAAACTTTGCAGACAATCGAGTGAAGGCTATGAGTCTGCTGCAGGAAGAATCCTCCCTGCAGGAAATCGTAAGACTTGTAGGACGTGACTCCCTGTCTGAGACCGACCAGCTGAAGCTGGAAGCATCCAAGTCCATCCGAGAAGACTTCCTGCAGCAGAATGCGTTCCACGAAGTGGATACCTACGCATCCCTGGACAAGCAGAATCTCATGCTGGACCTTGTGCTTCACTTCTATGATGAAGGTCTGAGAGCCCTCAAAAACGGCATCTATCTCAGTGATCTGATCAATCTGGAAATCAGAGACAAGATCGCCAGAGCCAAATATCTTGATGAGTCCGACATCGGTAAGATCGCAGGCATCAAGACTGAACTTACGAAGATCATGGACGATCTCATCGCAGAAGGAGGGATCCTGAATGCTTAAAGAATACAGGACAGTAACCGAAGTTGTAGGACCTCTTATGGTCGTGGAAGGTGTGGAAGGCGTCAAGTACGAGGAGCTCGTAGAGATCGAAATCCAGACCGGAGAAAAAAGAAGAGGAAGAGTGCTAGAAATCGATGGCGACAAAGCCATGATTCAGCTCTTCGAAGGATCCACTGGAATCAACCTGAAAGGGACCAAAGTAAGATTCCTTGGAAAACCTCTTGAACTGGGTGTTGCGGAAAGCATGATCGGTCGAATCTTCGATGGTCTGGGAAGACCCAAAGACGGCGGACCAGAAATCATTCCGGATCAGAGACTGGACATCAATGGTGTGCCCATCAACCCCGTAGCAAGAGACTATCCGTCCGAATTCATTCAGACCGGTGTTTCAGCCATCGACGGACTGAACACCCTGGTACGTGGCCAGAAGCTTCCGATCTTCTCCGGTTCAGGTCTTCCTCATGCCGACCTTGCAGCGCAGATTGCAAGACAGGCGAGGGTGCTTGGAAAGGGAGATAAGTTTGCGGTTGTTTTCGGAGCCATCGGTATCACTTTTGAAGAAGCACAGTTCTTCATCGACGACTTCAAGAAGACAGGCGCCATAGACCGTGCGGTTCTGTTCATGAACCTGGCCAATGACCCTGCCATCGAAAGAATCGCGACACCTAGAATGGCGCTGACCTGTGCGGAATACCTTGCTTTCGAGAAGGGTATGCACGTGCTTGTCATCCTTACAGACCTGACAAACTATGCGGAAGCGCTTCGTGAGACTTCTGCAGCAAGAAAGGAAGTGCCAGGTAGACGTGGATATCCAGGATACCTGTATACAGACCTTTCCACCCTGTATGAAAGAGCGGGAAGAATCAAGGGAAGGGGCGGCTCCATTACACAGATTCCGATCCTGACCATGCCAGAGGATGACAAGACGCATCCGATTCCTGACCTTACAGGGTATATCACAGAGGGGCAGATCATCCTTTCCAGAGATCTCTACAAGAGAGGTATCGAGCCACCCATCGACGTACTGCCATCCCTGTCCAGACTGAAGGATAAGGGTATCGGTCGTGACAAGACAAGAGAAGATCACGCAGATACCATGAACCAGCTGTTCGCAGCCTACGCAACCGGTAAGGAAGCGAAGGAGCTTGCGGTCATTCTTGGTGAATCCGCTCTGTCCGAATCAGACAAAGCCTTTGCGGACTTCGCGGAAGCCTTTGAAAAGAGATATGTCAACCAAGGGTATGAGACCAACAGAGAAATCACCGATACACTGGACCTTGGCTGGGAACTGCTGAAGATCCTGCCAAGAAACGAGCTGAAGAGAATCAGAGACGAATACATCGACAAATACATCCCTAAGGAAACCGAAGGAGTTGAGTAACCATGGCTGTTCTAAATGTTAATCCAACTCGTATGGAATTAACCAAACTGAAGGCAAGACTGGTTACCGCAACTAGAGGGCATAAGCTCCTGAAGGACAAACAGGATGAACTGATGAGACGTTTCATTGAAATGATCAGAAGAAACAAGACGCTGCGTGAGAACGTGGAGAAGGAACTGATCGAAGTGTTCAAGGAATTTCTCGTTTCCTCCGCCATCATGAGTCCGGAATTTCTGGAAGAAGCAGTGGCTCTTCCCAAGGAAGAGATCACGGTGGACATCAGAAAGAAGAATGTCATGAGTGTAAATGTTCCTGTGATGAACTTCGTCAGAAAGCTGGCTGAGGACCCTGGAAGCATCTATCCTTACGGATATGCACAGACCTCATCAGAGCTTGACGATGCCATTTCAAGGCTTTACGCCATCATGCCGCAGCTTCTGGATCTGGCGGAAGTGGAAAAATCCTGTCAGCTTATGGCAGATGAAATCGAAAAAACCAGAAGAAGGGTCAACGCGCTGGAATACAGAACGATCCCTGAGCTTCAGGAGACCATCAAGTTCATCCGAATGAAACTGGATGAAAATGAAAGAGGTACCATCACAAGGCTCATGAAGGTAAAAGAACTGATTCAGAAAGCCTAAAGAAAGAGATATTTAAGAAGAGATCAGAGTGGAAATCCACTCTGATCTCTTTTTGCCGAAATTGAAGAAAGGGCTCTGAATTCAAAGGAATCGCAGTATCACCTTCATAATGTTTGGTCGGCGCGCTAAATATTTCTTGAATAGTGGCTTGTCTTAATGATATCATCTAAGTGTGATAGGAGTTGATTGAATTGGAAGATAAAAATATCCTGAAGTTCAAGGACGAAGACGGAAATGTTGTAGAACTGGAAGCCGTTGCGGAAATATATCTTGAAAAACAGAAGTATCTCATACTTGCACCACTGGAGGAAGAAGCCGGGGATGAGTATGTGTAT
This sequence comes from Clostridia bacterium, assembly GCA_009930125.1. Classification (GTDB taxonomy): domain Bacteria; phylum Bacillota; class Clostridia; order Clostridiales; family Clostridiaceae; genus Proteiniclasticum. Next base: position 3,154 of record RZYZ01000177.1, read on the forward strand.
CGTGTAGATGTGGATAAGGAAGGAAACGAAGAACTCAATGCCATCGAGAACGATGAGGAGTTCATGCGTGTGAAGAAGGAATATAAAAATCTGTTATACAGTGAGGGTGGAAAAGATGAATAAAGACAGTATCATGGAATATCTGGAAAATAATGGATTATCGGATCTTGATATCCTAAGAGAGGAAGAGGGACTTCTGGTCGCTACCGCTTATTATGATTTTGATGAAGACGAGATGGAAGCAGCACAGGCCTATGCCAAGAATCAGGTGGAAGAGGGAGACGAGGAAGCCGTCTACAATGAATACCTGACAGGCTATCTGGTGGACCTGGCAGTGGACAATCTGGGTGAAATCATGGAGGAGCTCATCGAAGAGGAAGGCATTGATGCACAGTACCTGACTTATGAGCTCGAAGCCGATGAAATGGATAGCATCCAGGTGGCGATGCTGTTCTCCAAGGGAGACCTGGACAGCGATCTGGAAGACATTCTGGATGAACTGGAAATGTAGAAACCACCGATAAGTTCACGGAATATTGGGAATATTCAAAAGAGCCCGTGTTGAAAAATACGAGATTTGTGTTATAATATACTTAAATAAGATCCTGAAATGTACGTGTAGCCTATATATTCAACCTACATAACTAATCCGGGATTGCTAACAGAGAAAATGATATCAGGCTATAAAGGTAGCTACCTTTTCCTAGGGACATTAGAAGATAAAGAATTTTCTTGAGGCGAACCCACCTGCTGAGGCAGGTATGGATCCATAGGTGAACGGCATGTCGGGAAACTTAAATGATTATGATTGCTCTGCTTCCCAGCAGAGCAATTTTCATGTATACGGAGGTATGAAAATGATGGATAAGATACCACATGATGAACTTGTGGCAAAGATCAATGAATTCACCAAGATCTCCAGAGAAAGAGATCTGACGGAAGAAGAAGCGAAGGAACGCGCAAAATACAGAGAAGAATACTTACGAAGAATACGCCAGAGCGTTCGGGGAAACCTGTCCGGCGTGGAATATAAGGGAAATAAGAAATAGAACGGAGGGAAATCCATGTCAGTGAAAGTGAGAAACCTCATCAAGGACTTCGAACTGGAAGTGCTTAATGAGGGTGCCATCAACAGTGAAATAATGATCAATGATATCAACAGGCCAGGACTTCAGCTGGCAGGTTTCTACAACTATTTTTCCAGAGAACGTGTTCAGGTCATCGGTATGGGTGAATGGAGCTTTCTGGATGAACTGATTCCAGCGCTCAGAGAGAAGAGAGTGGAGAAATTCATGTCCTATGACATTCCCTGCGTCATTATGACCAGAGGACTGGAGCCCCATGAGGAGCTCATGGATGCGGCCAGAAGAAACAAGAAGTGGATTCTGCGCACCGATCTTTCCTCCACCATCTTCATTTCCAGACTGACCATGTATCTGTCCAATGAGATCGCACCGGAAACAAGGCTTCA
>RZYZ01000012.1 GCA_009930125.1 Clostridia bacterium
AAGATCCGAGATATCCTCAAAGGACTCCTCGATGTTTGCATGGTCAATGCCCAGCTCTCTCATGCCCGGTGTATCAATGACAGCACCGCCTTCTGGCAGAAGAAAGAGTTCCCTTGACGTTGTGGTATGTCTTCCTTTGTCATCATTTCTAAGCCCCTGGGTCTCCATGGCCTCTTCTCCGAGCAGTCTGTTGATGAGGGTGGATTTTCCCACACCTGACGAGCCGATGAAAGCCACGGTCTTTCCGGCAGAAAGATAGGGTCTTAAGATCTCATGACCGTTTTCCACATAAGCGGAGGTCACCAGCACATCATATCCCAGTACGGTTTTTTCCACTTCCCTCTTCTTTTCTTCCAGATTCCCAGAGAGATCTGATTTCGTCAGGACAATGACCGGCACTGCGCCGCTGTCCAGGGCCACCGCAAAATATCTTTCCAGTCTTCTCAGGTTATAGTCATTATTCAATGCCATGCAGAGAAATACCGTGTCGATGTTCGCACCTACCGCCTGGGGCTTCTGCGTCTTCCCAGCAGACTTTCTGACGAAGAGGCTCCTTCGATGCAGAATCGCATGGATGATGCCATTGCCCTTCTCGTCACTTTCCCTGTCCACCATGACATAGTCCCCCACCACAGGAAATTCCAGGACCGATGATGCCTGATGGCGCATCTTTCCCGAAACCTCCGCATAGAGTTCTCCTTCTGTCAGTGCAACCCGGTAGAGATCTTTGGACTGTGAGATGACTCTTCCAAGGTATAGGCCCTCATGAAGCGTCGCTTCCATAAGAATCCTTTCCGTAAATCCTAAATTTTCCATTCTTGTGTTCAATACTTTTTCCTCCATGTGTTTACTTGGAGGCTGCTTTTTAATAGGCAGATCCTCCCGCTGGCTTACCTTTTCCTGCTGCAATATCCTTTTTCATAAAGTACCACTCCTTTGCCTATTATTTGGATCACTTCTATTTTTCGATCCACTCAAATCATAATACATTTTCAGTTCTCTGCATAGAAAATTTATGAAATATCATCCTACTTCGTAAATAAACATGACTTTATCAATTGAAATGGCATCATTTGTCCCTTTTAAAAGCCATAGTTGCATATCTCTTCATCCTTATATCTATTTCCGAATCAATCTGTTATACTGAACTAGTCCTAACAAAGGGACATAAATAACAGTACTAAACGAGAAGATTTACTTTCACCTTAGGGGGCAGGAAATTTCAAGGATAGCTGTTCTAAGGAGGAAAAAATCAATGGAAGACAAGAAGATCATTTGCAGAGACTGCAACAACGAATTCATATTCACAGTAGGTGAGCAGGAATTCTACAAGGAAAAGGGATTCGAAAACGAACCAGTAAGATGTCCTGATTGCAGAAGAGCAAGAAAGAACGAAAAGTTCAACAGAAGATAATCTGGTAAATCAGCAGTTGCTTAGGCAGCTGCTTTTTATTTTCTCGAGGGAATCGCATTTGCGTTATCTTTGAGAGTATGTTATACTGACATAGTCCGGTAAACGGAACAAAAAAATTATACAGCACATTACAAAGATTTCAATTTCGCCTTAGCGTCAGAGAATTATGTATGTCTGTTTCTAAGGAGGAAAAAATCAATGGAAGACAAGAAGATCACATGCAGAGACTGCAACAACGAATTCGTATTCACAGTAGGTGAGCAGGAATTCTACAAGGAAAAGGGATTCGAAAACGATCCTGTTAGATGCCCAGATTGCAGAAGAGCAAGAAAAGCAGAAAGATTTAACAGATAATCTTAAAAGACAAAGCAGTTGCGCAAGCAGCTGCTTTATTTTTATGTGCTGAAGCACAAGAAGGCAGTTTCCTATATTGGAAGCTGCCTTCTTGTTATTCCGGAACGCCCTATTTCTGCTGGATCATATCCGTAAGATCTGAAATACACTCAGATGCTGATAAGGATCACGCACTCATAGATCACTGTCGATTCTATCAAGAGGAAGTACTCTCAGCAGGACCTTCCCTTCAATCTTATCTATGGAGATGCTCCCGAAACTTCTGCTGTCATTGCTTTTTCCGGGAAGTCTGTTGTCTCCCATGACAAAGATCTCATTTTCTGAAACGACATAATCGTTCCCGAAAAACAGAGTTTCCGTAAATGCATTCTGATCAATATATGGTTCTTCTATGATTTCATTATTTACATGGACCTTACCATCTGAGATGGTAATCCGATCTCCTGGGAGACCTATGACTCTTTTGATGAAATACTTCTCCTCATATTCAAGCGGAGACTCAAACACAATGATATCCCCTCTTCTGTACTCTTCAGTTTTCAGCAGCGTTTCATATTTCTTCACAATCAGACGATCATTTTCCTTAAGCGTCGGATACATGGAGCTCCCTTTCACCACTGCAGTGCTGAAAAGAAATGTTGTGACAAACAGAGCTGTCAAAAGAGCAATGATCAATGATTTCATCCACTCTATGATGATACTGCTGAATTTCACATCGGTTTTTTCTGATTCAGTGTTCATTAATATTCCCCCAGTTCCTTATCATTCAATGATTTTAGAAATACCCCATGATTATTTTGACCATCGTATAGTATTATTATACAGACTTTTCAGTTCATATCTATTAGAACTTCCTACTATTCAGATTTGCTCATGAAATCAAACGGACACAAAATTCTTGAACTGAATTCTGTCCCATTATAATCCTAATCGATCTCATTTCTTCTGATTGGCTACCCGGTAAGTCACGATTTCTCTGATAAGTTCCTCCGGAAGCGGTTTGTTCAGCGGAAACTGAATGGTTCCTTTGGACGTCTTGTACTCCGTGAGTTTTTCTCTGAATGCTAAGACTCCTTCCGGCTCAGGATAAAACCCGATATGTTTCCTGAATCCGGCAAAATGGACCAGCCACTTCCCATGAAGATCATAGGTGGGGATACCCATGCAGATTCGCTCACTGGCTTCCGGTGCCAGCTCTCTGATGATTTCTCTCATTTTAGCCAGCCTCTGCCGAACTTCTTCCGGAAAGTTCTCGATATACTTTTCCACTTCATCCATACATATTACACTCCTTCTCTTGTCTTCCTGATTTCACGCGCAGATTTACTTACAGTCAGCTTAGGCACTTTCAGCAATCACGAAATGCTGCCTCCATCAGCCTGTGATATAGCAAAACGTGTTAATACATCAGCCTCAACTGATAATCATGATATAATACCCTTAATAATATGTCTCCAAGTCCACATTCCATAAGTATCATGGATATCGAATCCGGTTTTCATCATTTTAGCAGTTGCACAGAGAATTTACCAGCATCAGCATACATGAAGAACGATTCCTTAGCCATGATGAAAGAGGTGCATGATGAAAACCACATATATCGTACTAACACTGCTTTTATTAGGAGCAGTGCTGCTCCTGACCACTCTGAATATCAGAAATACTCCTTCTTCTGCGCCTGCTGCCCTCAGCACCACCCTTACGAAAGACTATAACGAAGAGGATGTGGAGACCATCTATCTGGCAGGTGGGTGCTTCTGGGGCATAGAAGAATATTTCCAGAGAATCGACGGGGTCGTGGATGCAGTTTCGGGTTATGCCAACGGGCAAACGGAAAACCCCACCTATGAAGACGTCATCAGTAAAGACACCGGATTCGCTGAAACCGTAGAGGTGAAATATGATCCGAGTAAAATAGACCTGACGGATCTTCTGCTCTACTACCTCAAAGTCGTAGACCCGATTTCCGTAGACAGACAGGGTAACGACGTAGGCAATCAGTATCGCAGCGGCATCTACTATGTGGAAGAAAACCAGATTGAAGTCATCGAAAAAGTACTGGCCCTGGAACAGAAGAAATACGATGAAGAATTCGCTATAGAAGTCACATCCATGAAAAACTTCTATGTAGCTGAAGACTATCATCAGGATTATCTGCAGAAGAACGTCAACGGTTACTGCCACATCGATCTCTACGAAGCGGAAACAGGCGTGGAAAGAGATCCATCCCTGGGTGAAAGAACGCCTTACGTCAAGCCTTCTGATGAAGAACTTAGAAGAACACTAAGCCCGGAAGAATATGATGTAACCCAGAATGGTGCCACGGAAAGCCCCTTCAGTCATGCATATGACGCTCTGGACGAAAAGGGCATCTACGTGGACATCGTGACAGGAGAACCCCTTTTCTCCTCCGACGACAAATACGATGCCGGATGCGGCTGGCCAAGTTTCACGAGACCCATCGACCTGGAAAGCATCGTCGAGTCCGAAGATCATTCCTTCGGGATGGAAAGAATCGAAGTGAGAAGCAGCAGTGGAGATACCCACCTGGGCCATCTATTTGATGATGGTCCTAAAGAAGAGGGCGGCATGAGATACTGCATCAACGGAAGCGCGCTGCGGTTTGTGCCCTTTGAAGAGATGGAGAAAGAAGGCTATGGATTCCTCAAAGGCATCTTCAGATAATGAATTTTCAAAGGTAAAGCCTGCTCCACACAGAAAAAACTGAATTTCAAAGGCCGATGAAGCGCATTCATCGGCCTTTTCTCTTTCAGGGTCTTATGGTCTACAGATTGATCAGCACAAGGGCTATGACGGTCAGGAGAATCGCCACCTGGTTTTTTCTGGCCACTTTCTCACGAAACAGCAGAAACCCGCCGATGTTGATCAGCACAATGCTCCCCGCACTGTAGACAGGAAATGCCACAGAGGTGTTTATTGTATCCAGGGAGAGAATGAGGAAATAGGAGGAAAACAGATTCGGAATCCCCACGGCAACGCCCGTTAAAAGATCCTTCCTCGTGACTTTTCTTTTTTCTCTCAGCGTATAATAGGCACTGATGGAAAAGGCCACAAAAAACACCGCAAAAAGAAATATGTCCTTATATTCATTCAGTCCATACTTCTGGTAGATCTTCGTTGAAAATTCCGCCAGCCCGCCGAAAACAAAGAGCAGCATGATGATCGGTTTGAAATCCAGTTTCTCCAGGGATTTCGGAGAGAGATTCACAATAAGGATGGACACCAGGGACAATGCGATGCCCACCACCTGGATGGCCGTGGGAAATTCTTTCCAGACAAGGACAGAAAACAGCATGGGAATCAGAATTCCCAGCTTTGCAATGGTTCCCGATATGCCCACGCCATATTCCTTCACGCTTTTCTGATAATAGATGAAGGACAGGAAAAAGAACGCGCCTGCCACCGATCCGATGATCAGTCCCCAGAGCATACTGCCATAGGGCCTCAGGAGCGCCTGGTTTCCTGAGAAGACCAGACTGAAATCCTCCAGGAAGGGGATTTCCTTCTCTACACCTGTCAGTAAGCCTCTCAGAAAAATCATGAAAAGACTCACCATGAATGCGGTGAAGTAATTGGTGGTGGTGATTGCATATCTGTTGGTATTGCTGCTTTCCGAATACTTGAAAATCAGCGCGATGGATGCGCTGCAGATGATTGCCAAAGCTAAATAAATCATGTTTCCTCCAGAGTGACCTTCTATTTTGATCCATGAACTGATTATACCATTTTCTCATGTCTAGTCTTCTTCTTCCGGGCGGATATTATGCACTAAATTCTTCATTGTCAAGCAGGCTGCCTCTCTCTTCAGTATAGCCGCGCTCCATTCCTTTCTATCTTATAGTCTGATGACCCACCGCTTCCGATGAAAGCCATAGGTTCCATAAGAAACTAATGTTATACTTATAGTTAATATGATGCAAGTCAGGAGTGAAATGGATGTTTACATTAGTCAGAAAAGTGGATCTCAATTATACCACCAATAGAATCATACTCGTGTTTTCAATCATAACAGGAATCATCGGCTATTTCATGACAGGGTCTCTATCTTCAGGGATCTCCTTAGCAGGCAGCATCTTCCTCACATGGGCGCTCACAAGAGAAGTGGACCCGAAACATGAATACTCCGCTTTTTTGAGTGCAGCGCTGAGCCTTGTGAACCTGTTCTACTTTGAAAGTCTGAATCTGCTCGTCCTCTTCTGGATTATTCTGCTTCTGAGAATGATCAGCGGCGTGTGCGGTAAAAGCCTCACACTAGTCGATTTTATCGTGGTATTCGGATTCAGCGTATACTTATCTGTCCGCAGCGAAAACAGCATCTACCTGATCCCCTTTCTCATCGCTTCGGTTTCTCTGCTATTCTATAAAGAAAAACCCCGCACATCACTGGTTTTTTCTCTTCTTGCCGCAGCGGTCTTTCTCTTGGAAAGCTTTCACTTCAATTTTCTTTCCATTTCAGAGCCTTTTGTTTCGCCTAAGATTGAGCTCCTCCTGATGTCAGTGCTCATTCTGTTTCCTGCCTTTACCCCTTCCAGCAGGATTACCGGTGTCCTGGATGACAGAGGAACACCCGTACATGTGAAGAGAATGAACTTCTCCCAGAGGATTTTCTCATTTATTGTTCTGCTGCTTTATCTGTTTCCGGGTATAGGGCTGAATAACCTGATCATCTATTATTCCATACTCGCAGCGGTTGCCGTATACCCTCTGATCGATAGAAAGACCGCTTAGAAGGAGTGTCCTCTTCCTGTTCTTCCAATCCTTCTCACAAGATGAATCAGGATGAATTTACCCTCAACTGCCTGACGCCCGAACAGATCTTTTTCATCAGGGCTAGATGCTTTGAAAATGTTATAGGATAATTAAGGACATTGACGTATAATGTAAAAGATTAACATCAGGGCACTCAATGGAATACGTAATCTTTCCATGCCCTCACTGGAGGATAATAATGATTAAAATAATGGCAGACTCAACCTGCGACCTTTCAGATGATATTCTGAAGCAATATGACATCAGTATCGCGCCCCTCACCGTCACCATGGACGGTAAATCCTATCTGGACCGGGTGGACATCACGGCGGATGAATTCTACAGCATGATGGAGAATCTGGAGAATCCACCGACCACCGGCATGCCCAGCCCCGCATCCTATCTGGACATCATGAAGGAAGCCGTTACCTCCGGACATGATGAAATCCTCTGCATCTGCATGTCCAGCGGAACCAGTGGTGCCTATCAGTCCGCGGTCCTTGCCAAGGATTACTTCTATGAGGAGTTTCCTGATTCTGCCGTGAAGATTCATGTGGTGGATTCAAAGTCCATGAGCCATGGCAGCGGATGGCTGCTCATGAAGAGCGCAAGACTGCGCGAAAAAGGGGCAAGCTTCCAGGAACTTGTGGATTTCAACGAAACCTACAAGACCAATGTGAAGCACTTCCTCACCGTAGACGATCTTAACCATCTCATCCGAAGCGGAAGACTTTCCGGTGCCAGCGCCATCATCGGCAAGATGCTGAAGCTGAAGCCCATCATGTCCATGAAGGATGCCAAAGGCGCCATCGTGGCCAAGGAAAGAGGAAGAAGAAAAGTTCTGGCCCACTACATAAACGAGTTCAAGAAAAGAAACGATGAAGCCCTGACGGATTTCATCATCATCGGCTATACCACTGACAAGAGCTATGCAGACAACATGAAAACGAAGTTTCTGGAAGAAACCTCGTTCAAAGGCGACATCTACATGATGCAGATGGGCGTTGCGGTAGGAACACACGTGGGTCCCGGCGGACTCTCCCTCTTCTTCATGGAGACCGGACACCATAAGGACAATCTGCTGATCAATGAAGTGGAAGCCCTCATGGAACGAAAGAATCAGTTTCTGAAGAAATTCTCCAACAAGTGATCCGCATACAGAAGACCTGGTCCTTTTCAAAGCAAGACTTTGAACCCGACCAGGTCTCTTTTTATGCTGCAGAATTCCCTGTAATTGGGATCTCCAGCTGATCACTCGGATGTTTCGTAATCCCTCAGAAGCTCCACATAGAATCGGATCATGCCGAAAAGATTGTCCACGTGGATTCTTTCATTGGTGGAATGAATGGAGTCCAGATCCTCACTGGTCATTCTGACGCAGGAAAAGCGCAGAATATGCTCCGAGAGCTTCTCATATTTTCTCGCATCACTTCCGCCAGCCATGAGATAGGGCAGCACCTTGGCCTCCGGATGCACCTTCAGGGCGTTGCGCTCTATGGTCTTGAAAGCCTCCGACTCATGGGGAGAGATGAGTGAGGCCTCTTCTCTCACAAGCACTTCATAGGACAGATCCAAGTCTTTGTTCACCTTTTTCATGTGATGGAGCACATCCTCAAAGGTGTCTCCTGGTAGAATCCGCACATTCACATAGACCGACGCCTCCTGAGGCATCACATTCATGGCAGATCCGGCTTTTGCCATGGTCATGGCCATGGTGGTTCTCACCATGGAATTCATGACGCTGCTGGAGGAAAGAATCCTGGCAAGCAGTGGGAACGTCCAGTCCACATGCCGTAATAAAATGCCCTTTACGCCCAGAAACGGCGCCATGCCGCGAAACATTTCCCTCACCGGTGCAGTGAGCCTGGGTCTCATGGGATGTTTCATGAGATTCACTACCGCCTGGGACAGAACCTCCACAGAAGATCCCTTTTTCGGCATGGAGGAATGTCCTCCATCTCCGTAAGCGGTGACCCGGATCATGGAAGAACCTTTTTCCGCAACCCCGATGAGACCCAGGGGCGTCTTCACCCCTTCCACCGTATCCAGAACCACTGCGCCGCCTTCATCCAGAACCAGATGGAAGCGAAGACCCTTCTCCTTGAAATACTTCGCGATGGCCTTGGCGCCCTGCTCTCCACCGACTTCCTCGTCAAAACCGAAAGCCACATAAATATCCCGATCGGGTTCATACCCTTCAATGAGCAGAGATTCCAGGGCTTCCATGATGGAAATCACCTGATTCTTATCATCCATAGCTCCCCTTCCATAAACATGATTTTCCTTCATTTCTCCGGAAAACGGATCTCTTTCCCAGTCCTTTAGGGTGTTTTCCTCCACGGGCACCACATCATAGTGTCCCAGAAGAAGAACGGGAAGCTTCCCCTTCTGCCTTCCTTTCAGATGATACACCGGACTGTACTTATTGATGAGGGTGACGCTCATCCTTTCGTAGACCGCGGGATAGGTTTTTTCGAGAAAAGAAAGAAACGCCTCATAGGCACTATACTCCACAAGGCCTTCTTCCGCATAGGAGATGGTGCGGAAGGTCAGCGCCTTTGAAAGGTGCGCTGCTGCTCTGCTTCTGTCTGCTGCTGTCATGCCTGTCCCTCCTAAAACGGTCCGTAGGCGAAATTATTCGCCAGAAAAAGAAACCCTACAGTCACGAGAAACACCACCAGCTGGATCTTTATGGACCATCTGATCCACTTCGGATAGCTCACCACCGTGAGCCCCAGAGCGATCATCAGTGTGGGATTCGTAGGAAAAAGAAGATTACTGAACCCGTCTCCGAAGCAGAAGGCCAGTATAGTGGTCTGTCTGGTGATTCCGATGATGTCGGTCAGCGGCAGCACGATGGGCATCACAAGGAACGCTTTGGCTGAACCGGACCCGATGAAGAAATCCAGGACCAGAATCAGAAGGTATAGGCCCAATACGCCCAGATTGGGACTGAGTCCTTCCATATACCCGGATGCATAGTAGAGAATGCTGTCCATGACACGGCCTTCCGTCATGATGTGCTTGATGCTCATGGCCATGAGAATGAGGACCACCGCAGGAAGCATGGAGAGAAGCCCTCTGTAGAGATCTTTCAGAAGATCTCTAAACTCTGCATACTCACTGATGATGCCACCCAGAACAGCTGCCACAAGGAAGATCACAGCCACCAGAGGCAGCGTGAGAAGAGAAAGGGACGGAATGAAGAATCCCAGAAGAATGGTTCCAATCATGAGGCCCAGGAAGGCCACGTAGATCTTCACCGCTTTTTTCAGCTTCTCCTTGTCCAGAAGTGATTCCTTCTCCTCAAGATTGAACCGCATCTTCACCGCACGGTCCTCCTGATAGACCGGCGATGCAGAGGGCCTTTTTTCAATTTTCCTTGCATAGAAATAGAGAAAACCATAGAGAATCAGATAGATGGTCACAAAGATCAGTACCCGATAGAGTGTTCCGGAATAGGGCGGAAGGTCCGCCAGGGTCTGGGCCACGCCCAGGGTGAAGGGATTGAAGATTGCCACCGCAAAGCCGAAACCCGAAGCCATGGCACTGATGCCAAGACCCACCAGAGAATCCCATCCGAAGGAATAGGACAAGGTCACCGCCAGGGGCACCAGGACAATGAGCTCCTCGAAAATGCCGAAGAGCGAACCGAAAAGCATGAAGAAGAGGATGAGAATGCCCATGAGCAGATATTTTCTCTTTTCAAAGCGCTTCACGATGGACTCCATGATGTAGCGCAGGATTCCGCTTCGATCCAGTACCCGGAAGGAGGATCCTATGAACAGAAGGAACAGGATGATGACGATGATGGTCACAGCGTCAGATCCGAACAGCACCTCCACGGGCGCGGTAAGCCACCTGAAGATAGGGTAATCCACTTCCCCGATGAACTGGAAGGACTCTGGAACAACGGATTCTCTCCCCTCAGTCATGACGCGCTCGTAAACCCCTGCCGGGATGATTCTTGTTAAAACCCCTGCCAGGACCATAAGCACGCCAAGAATCATGACGGATGAGAAAAATGATTTCTTCGAAATGGTGATTCCGGATTTTTCATTCATGATGCTGCACCTCACTTCGCATTCATTGATCTTCGCTTTGAATTTTTATGCTCTATATTCAGAATTTTAGCACAATCCATGAAGATTGACCATGACCTTCCGATGACTTAGAGGCCTGTATCCCCTCATGAATCCATCCTTTAAAAGATTGGTTTTACGCAGAGAGATCTCAGTCGCAATGGATTTTACAACTTCCGGGAACTTTGCTACAATCAGGCTACATAAAGTTATCTGAAAATTCTTTTATTATATGAGGAGTGAAGGACCATGAAGAAACTGATGATTTTGCTGTTGGCACTGATCCTGACTGCCTGCACCATAGATCCTAAAGAAGAGCCGGTTCCGACAGACCCTGTTATGGAGGAGCCTGTGGAGACCCCTTCCGAAACACCTCCTGTGCCGGAAGAGCCTGAGGAGGAAGAAACAGAAGAGGAGTATCCTTTTATCCTACCGGATGAATTCAGTCCTGGTAGTTATAGAGTAGAAGACACTTTCCCTTCTGTTTCCTTTCAGGAGCCTTTGGCACTGGTTTCTGACGGCGTATCTGATGAACGCATCTATGTGGTGGAAAGAGGAGGAATGGTTTATCTCTTAAACCCTAAAGAACCTGGCTCTGAAAAAATACCGTTTCTGGATCTGACGGAAGCAGTGGATACCAGCGGTCAGGAAATGGGGCTATTAGGCCTGGCATTTCACCCTGACTATGATGAGTACGGCTACCTTTTCGTCAATTACACGAGAAGTGGAGAGACGGTGATTTCCAGATTCACAAGCAGCGACAGGGAGACTGTGGACCTTACTTCAGAAAAGATTCTACTTACCTACAGTCAGCCCTACAGCAACCACAATGGCGGCACTCTGCTCTTCGGACCTGACGGCTACCTCTACATCTCCTCTGGAGATGGCGGTTCCAGTGGAGACCCCAATAACGAAGCGCAGAATCTCACAAGCTACCTTGGTAAAATCCTGAGAATTGATGTGGATACAGAGGATCAGCCCTATCTGATTCCAGCAGACAACCCACTGCTTCATGCCGAGGAGGAAGCCAGAGACGAAATCTATGCCTATGGTCTCAGAAATCCCTGGAAGTTCAGTTTCGATGAAGGACGAAATCTTCTTGTGGCGGCGGATGTGGGCCAGGGAGAAATCGAAGAGATCGATCTCATCGTCTCGGGCGGAAATTATGGATGGAATCGCTTCGAGGGCACCAGACCCTACAAGGATGGGGCAGCACCTATAGATCACATTCCTCCGGTCTATGAGTATCCTCATTCGGAAGGCCGATCCATCACCGGCGGGTTCACCTACTACGGAGACGCCATGGATAGCCTTCAGGGCGCCTATGTCTACGGGGATTTCATATCCGGAACCATCTGGGCACTCTGGCTGGATGAAGAGAATCAGGCGGAAAATCATACGCTTCTTGATACGGATCTCATGGTCTCCTCTTTCGGTGTGGACAATGAGGGAGAACTCTACATTGTGGATTTTAAGGGCCGCATCTATACCCTGAAAGAAGAGGAGTAGACCATGAATGGATTTCAGATGAATGAAAGTGTAGTCGATTTTCTCCTTACGGGAGACCCTTCCATCGCTTATCAGACGAGAAAATACCTACTGGATGAAGATAAGGAAATACTCAAAGACCTTCAGAAAGAGACGCTCCTGACCGGCTTCGGAAAAAGATTCTTTGATGCGCAGCATGAAGATGGCAGCTTCGGGCAGAGTCACTATGTGGGAAAATGGACCAGCACCCACTATACCCTATTGGATCTTCGTTATCTGGAAATACCCCAAGATACCGAAAAAGCGCGGATTCCCGCCAGAAACATACTACTTAAGCATCCGTCGCTGGACGGCGGCATCGCCATCAGCAGCGATAAGAAAAGCGATCTTTGTGTCGACGGCATGTATCTCAACTACGCCGCTTACTTCGGTGTGGAAGAGCAGCTCTTAAGGCCCCTTATAGATCTTCTGCTCGTATCCATTCTTCCTGATGGAGGCTTCAACTGCAGATCCAACCGGGAAAAGGTCCATCACAGCTCCATGCATACCACCATCTGTGTGCTGGAAGGACTTCTTGAATACAGATGCAGAGGATACGTCTATAGGATGAAGGAAGTGGAAATGGCCATGGATAAGGCCTCAGAATTTCTTCTGATGCATCGCCTGTTCCGGTCTGATCGAACCGGGGAGATCATCGATCATAAGTTTCTCCTTCTTGCCTTCCCCACCCGATGGAAATATGAGATCCATCGGGCACTTCATTATTTTGCCAGTGCATCTCTTCCCTTTGATGAAAGGATGCGAGAAGCGCTTCTGCTGCTCAAAGAAAAAGAGAGGAAGGACGGCACCTTCCCAAGAGGTCCCTCCTATTCGGGAAGTGTCCACTTTCCACTGGAAGAAGGAAGACGGGGCCGATTCAACACCCTAAGGTGCCTGCGCATCCTGAAAGCCTATGGCGATGCACTCTGACACCATGCAAAAAAGAGCTTTTCCGACCGATTATCGGAAAAGCTCTTCTTCTATTATTTTTATACTAAATTAATCTTCTCATACATACTTGCACTGCTTCACTTGAAAGTTCCTACGCGAACAACAGCCAGGTAAGGATGTAACCCGTGAGTACAGCGATGAGGGTGAACGGCACGCCGATTCTTGTGAAATCCCTGGTCGTCACCGTGAAGCCCTGCTTGGTCAGAATACCGATACCTGCGATATTGGCCGAAGCTCCGATGGGGGTCAGGTTTCCTCCAAGGGTTGCCCCGATGATCAGTCCGAAATACAGCACCGTAGGGTCTCCGCCAAGAAGCGTAGCGATGCCGCCGATGACGGGAAGCATGGTGGCTGTGTAGATGATGTTGTCGATGAATGCCGAGATGAGTACGGAGAACCATACAATGAGTGTATAGACCAGGAAGAGATTATCCCCTGAGATTCTCACAAACAGCGCGGCGATGTCTTCGATGACGCCCACAGCGGATATACCGCCAACCACGATGAAAAGGCCCGAAAGAAGCAGCAGCGTCACATAGTCGATTTCTCTCACCGCATTCTTGATAAGCTTCTTGTCCTTATTCACCACATAGCTCTTCACAAGTCCCACCAGAAGAAGCGCCATACAGATGAGCCCGTTGATGGTTCTAGGTGTGTTCGGAATGAAGGAGGCGATGATCAGAAGAAGCACCATGGCGATCAGAAGGAAGGAAGGGAAATAATCCGTCACAACGGTTTTGTCCAGAGCCGCCACAGGCTGCTTCTCTTTTCTGAAAATCCAGAAGAGAACCAGTGTAGACATGATGGCTCCGATCTGTACGATGAAGAACAGTCCGATCTTTCCGTTGTAGAAGAAGAAATCGAAGAAGTTCATATCAAGATGCCCCGCCAGAAGGATGGAGGTGGTATCTCCCACCAGCGTCGCTGCACCCTGCAGGTTCGATGCCACGGAAATGGCGATGATGCTTGAAATGGGGGAAACACCTAGCTTTTTGCAGATGGTCAGTGCCACAGGAGCCACCATGAGCACCGTGGCCACATTATCCACAAAGGCGGAGATGATTCCTGCAAAAAGAGAAAGTGAAACAATGGCCCACATGACATTAGGCGTTTTTTCGATGATGATGTCCGCAAGAAGCGATGGCATCTTGGAATCAATGAAAAGCGATACCAGTCCCATGGTTCCCGCAATCATGAAGATGACGTTCCAGTCGATGGTGGTGAGCACTTCCCTTACTGGAATGATTCCCAGCACCACAAACAGTGTAGCAGAAGTCACCGCGATTTTCGCTCTGTGCCTTGGCAGGGTCAGAAGCAGTACATAAGTCAGAATGAAGATGATGATGGCTGCAATTTTCATGTTGTTCTCCTTATCAGTAGTATATTTTAAAGATGACCACAGTTTCCTGATTCAAGACATAAAAAAAGACTCTTCACCAAAAAACTCTGGTAAAAGTCTCGCTTTCATAACCTGATTGGACAACCGGATTTTCATCGTAATTGACGACCGTCCACACTCTTTATCCGATCTCTGATAAAGAGAAGCTACTCCCTAATACTCACCTATTTTACTTCTATTCTGAGCGAAAAACAAGCATTGTTATTTTCATGACAATGCCTGATTTCTGCATATTCTGTTCTCGAGATGAAAATGGCGTCTTCCTGTCATCTAGAAATTATAGGTCTGATACACATAGATGAGATGATAGGTGATGGCGAGAAAAAGAAGAACGGCAATGGTTCTGTGCGCCTTGATCCAGAGCCCTTTTCTGGTCTTCTTGTAGGCGCCGTAGCCGCCGAGAAACGCCTGCAGAATCATCAGTCCTGCTGCAATGGCTCCGCTCACCACAAATCCCCAGCGATTATACTGGATGTAGAAGTGAACAAGAATCCCCACGATGGTAATGATTCCGAAAAGCTTGTGATACTTCACTATGAAAGATAGAAGTGCCTGCCAGGGACCCTTCAGAGTCTCATTTTTTCTGATGGACTTCCCCCACTTCTTGTTCACGGCTTTCATGATGTAGTTCATGATGGTCAGTACATAAGCGATGACGATGACCCATCCGAAAAATGCGCCCACTGTTGCATTCATATATTCCCACTCCTTTCCTGGTATTCTAATTATATTCATCATACCATCTATCTGGTTGGCGCAATATTCTTCAGGAGAAAATTAACAAAAAAGTTTTTGTTTCCTGTCATCTATTCTATTTGGTGGAGTGAATATGATATGATATAAGAAAATTCAAAATATTCACCTGGAAAGAAGGGATTGCAATGAAACTGGAAGGTAAAGTGGTGGTAGCCCAGGGCGGCGGACCCACTGCTGTCATCAACGAATCACTGGTGGGCGTCGTGCTGGAGTCTCGTAAATTCCCTCAGATCACCAAGGTCTATGGCGCGATCAATGGCGTCCGTGGAATCGTGAACGAGGATTTTCTGGACCTGACGCAGGAAACCACCAATAATCTGGAACGCGTCGCTGTGACTCCGTCCTCAGCACTTTTCTCCACCAGAGACAAACCGGACAAAGCCTACTGTCAGGAAATCTTCAAGGTGTTCAAAGCTCATGACGTACGCTACTTCTTCTACATCGGAGGCAATGATTCCGCCGATACCGTGAGAATCGTCAACGAAGAGGCTGAGCGCTCCAACTATGAATTCAGAGCCATCCATATTCCCAAAACCATCGACAACGACCTGATGCTGAACGACCACACACCCGGATACGGGTCTGCCGCGAAATTCGTGGCCCAGAGCTTCATCGGCCTGAATCTGGATAACAGAGCGCTGCCTGGTGTCCACATCGGTGTCGTCATGGGCAGAAATTCAGGTTTTCTCACTGCAGCCTCCTCCATCGCCCAGAAATATCCCGATGATGGACCGCATCTCATTTACCTCCCCGAGCGTTCCTTCAAGATCGATACGTTTCTCAGCGATGTGAAGCGAATCTATGATCAGCACGGCAGGTGCGTCGTAGCTCTCTCTGAAGGCATCAGAGATGTAGAGGGTGTACCCATCATCGAAAGACTGGGTACAAGAGAAAAGGATTCCCACGGGAATGTTTCTCTTTCGGGAACCGGTGCTCTGGGTGATCTTCTCACCAGAGAAGTCAAAGACAAACTGAAGATCGGAAGAGTCAGAAGCGATACCTTCGGCTATCTTCAGCGTTCCTTCCTGGGATGCGTATCGGATGTGGACCAGCGGGAAGCCAGAGAAGTGGGTGAAAAGGCTGCACAGTTCGCCATCTGGCAGAATGTGGACGGCTCCATCACCATTCACCGCACTGGATACTACTCTGTGGACTACAAACTGAGCAGCCTCAAGGAAGTGGCCGCCAGGACCAAGCTCATGCCTGATGCGTTCATAAACGCAGAGGCCAATAATGTCACGGAAGCTTTCAAATACTATCTGACGCCCCTTCTCGGTTCCAATATGCCCTCCGCTTCCATGCTGAGAGCCCCAAGGGCTGAAAAGCTGCTGCAGAAATAATCAGAAACATGTTAAAGGACCAGCAGCCGCTTCACTATGCTGAAGCGCTGCTGGTCCTTATTGACTGATTCTTAAAGATGATCCGTATTCATGACCCGCATGGCATTGATCACCGCTATGACAGTGACCCCCACATCTGCAAAGACCGCCTCCCACATGGTAGCAATACCGAATGCGCCCAGAAGAAGGAAGATGCCCTTCACGCCCAGGGCAAAGAAGATATTCTGCCACACGATGGTTCTGGTTCGCCTAGCGATCTTCAGCGCAGTTCCGATCCTTTTCGGCTCATCGGTCATCAGCACCACATCCGCAGCTTCTATGGCTGCATCAGAGCCCAGAGCACCCATGGCGATGCCGATGTCTGCCCTTGCGAGAACCGGTGCATCATTGATCCCGTCACCTACAAAGACGATTTTCCCTTTGCTTCCCGCCTGTTCCTGAAGCTCTTCAAGCTTTGACACCTTGTCCTGAGGCAGAAGTTCTGAATAGACTTCATCCACTCCCAGGATCTCTCCGATCTTCTCTCCCACTGCCTTCAGGTCTCCTGTGAGCATGATGATCTTCCGGATGCCCTGGGCTTTCAGAGAAGCGATGGCTTCTCTGGCATCACTTTTGATTTCATCGGAAATGATCAGATGACCGGCATAGTTCCCATTGACCGCCACGTAGATGATGGTTCCGATGGAGTCCACTTCCTTGAATGGGATATGCTCTCTTTCCATGAGCCTGCGGCTGCCCGCAAGAATGACCCCGCCATCGAGCCTGCAGGAAACGCCATGTCCGGCGATTTCCTCATAGCTTTCGACTCTGCTCTTCTTTATGTCCTTTCCAAAGGCTTTCAGTACGGATTCTGCTATGGGATGGCTGGAAAAGCTCTCCGCATAGGCAGCCGCTTCAAGAAGGGTTTCTTCCGTGAAGTCTTCTTCCGCCTTCAGCTCCGTCAGTTCAAATCTGCCCTTTGTGAGGGTCCCGGTCTTGTCGAAGACCACGGTATCCACTTCGTTCAGAGCCTCCAGATAGTTTCCGCCTTTGATGAGAATTCCCTTCCGGGAAGCCCCTCCGATGCCGCCGAAGAATCCCAGCGGGATGGAAACCACCAGCGCGCAGGGACAGCTGATCACAAGAAACACCAGCGCACGATAGATCCACTCTGAAAAGGCATCCCCTGTCAGAACAGGCGGAATCAGAGCAATCAGCAGCGCTGAAATCACCACGAAAGGCGTGTAGTATCTTGCGAACTTGGTGATGAAGTTTTCCGTCGGTGCTTTCTTGGAGGAGGCGTTTTCCACCAGTTCCAGAATCTTCGATACGGTGGATTCGCCGTAGGAAGTGGTTACACGGACTTTCAGAAGACCGTTTCTATTGATGAACCCCGCCAGCACTTCACTGGATTCTCTGACGTCTCGCGGCATGGATTCTCCTGTCAGAGCTGACGTATCCATGGCGGAAGCGCCTTCTACGACGACGCCGTCCAGCGGCACCTTCTCTCCGGGCTTCACCAGAATCACATCGCCGATGCGCACTTCTTCCGGAGAGACCTTCACCGTCTCTTCTCCACGGATGACGTTGGCGTAGTCGGGCCTGATGTTCATGAGCTCGCCGATGCTCTTTCTTGATTTCTCCACAGCCACTGCCTGGAAGAGTTCTCCCACCTGATAGAAGAGCATCACCGCCACGCCTTCAGGAAACTCTCCAATGAGTATGGCGCCGATGGTGGCGATGGACATGAGAAAGTTCTCATCAAAGACCTGTCCTCTGGCAATATTTCTTCCTGCACGAAGAAGAATCTCTCCACCCACCAGCACATAGGAGCTGACAAAGAGAAGGGTCTGCAAAGGTCCGCCCTCTGGCATGAACACGGCGATGAGAAGAAGAAGGCTACTAACACCGATCTTTGTGATGGCTTCCTTGTGATTCTCCCATAAGGATGCTGCACTCACCTTCTTCTCCACGCTGTCATTTTTCATGGGCACAAGCAGTGTATCCCCTTCAATTTCCGTGACGATGCTTCGGATCTTCTCCACCTCTGAGGTGGAAAGGTGTCCTTCTCTGGATTTCACCTTCATCTTTTTCGTCACGAAATCAATGGATACTTCCTCTATGCCATCGATCTTTCCGATACGCTCTTCCATTTTCAATGCGCAGCTGGCGCATCCCAGTCCTTCCAGAAGAAAGGCTTCCGAAGAGGACTTATCTTTGTCTCTTACTTCAATATCCGGCTCATGGCTGTGTATGATTCCTGTGACTTTTCCCAGAAGCTCTTCTTCTCTATGGGCAGCATCATACTCCAGTGTCAGGGTTTTCGTGACGAAATTCACTCTGGCAGTGACACCTTCAATGGCACTGGTTTCCGTCTCGATCTTGGCTGAGCAGTTGGCACAGGAAAGTCCTTCCAGTACCAGCTCCTTTTTCTTACGTTCCATCTATTCTTCACTCCTAATTCTCACTTACATGCTCCATACCCTGATCAAAGATGGTTCTCACATGATCATCCGCAAGGCTGTAGTATACGATTTTTCCTTCTCTTCTATTCTTCACAAGCTTCGCCTGCTTCAGCACTCTCAGCTGATGGGATATGGCCGACTGGGTCATGTTCAGTGCAAAGGCGATGTCGCAGGTGCACATTTCATGGGTATCCAGTGCCCAGAGTATCTTCACTCTGGTGGAGTCTCCAAAGACCTTGAAGAGCTCTGAAAGCTCCAGGAGCTGCTCCTCATCGGGCATTTTCTCCTTCACCAGCTCCATGACATCTTCATGGATCACATCACAGTCACATCGCTCGATGGGTGCTTTGATACTGCGCATGGATTTCACCTCTTTCCTAACGATTTAACGATTGAACAATCATTCAATCGTCATTCAGATTATATCCTGATTTCCCTCTCCCTGTCAACGGTCCCTATGATATAATAGGGATAAGAACTATAGTCGGGAGTGTTGAATATGGATAAAGACCCACGTGTTAAAATCCCAAGATATAAACAGATCGCACTGGACATCGCCTCCAGAATCGCCAACGGAGAATTCAAGGAAGGCTCTAAGATCTTCGGCAGAAGCTCCATGGCAGGAGAATACAATGTATCTCCTGAAACCATCCGAAGAGCCATCATCCTGCTGGAGGATATGGAAGTGGTGCAGGCCACCCTTGGCAGCGGCGTACTCATAAAATCCAGAAAAAATGCCCATAAATACATGGAAAGCAACCAGAGCAAGGAGAGCATCTCCTCTCTTCGGGAAGAGGTTCTGGATCTTCTTTCCAAAAAGAACGACATCGAAAAGGAGATCATGGAAATCATCGACAAGATCATCGACTATTCCGAGAGACTCAAGAACACCAATCCCATGAATCCTGTGGAGATTCCCCTCAGTGATGACTCCCATCTCATCGGAAAAACCATATCTGAAAGCAAATTCTGGCAGAAGACCGGCGCCACCATCATCGGTATCCGCAGAGGGAAGGAACTGATCTTAACGCCCGGACCCCAGCTTTACTTCATCCGAAACGACAAGATTCTGGTGGTTGGAGATCCGGAAATCATCGAGAAGGCCAAAGACTATATGGAAAACGAAGAAATCTGATGAAAACGAAAAGAGAAGGCGCAAACCTTCTCTTTTCTTATGCCTTATTCCTCAAAAGAGGCGTTCTCTGACTCAAAATCTTATCCCTGCTCACCGCTTTTTTTCCTCTCCTTGTAGAAAGCTGCAGAATCTCTGATGGCCTCCATGGACTCCTCCATCATTTTTGAATAATGAAGAAAACCATGAAGCACACCATCAAACTCCCTGTACATCGCATGCATGCCATGTTCTTTCAGGATGGCATGAAGGAGTCTGGAATCATCCGCCA
>RZYZ01000178.1 GCA_009930125.1 Clostridia bacterium
TTTTCCCGGTTCTTCCTTTCCGGAAGATGTAGTAGTCCCGATAGGGGGAGTTCGGATCTTCCAGCGCTTTTCGAAACCAGATGTGCTGGTCGGAGGTGTGGTTTGCCACCAGATCCATGACCAGTTCCATATCTCTTTTCTTTATTTCTGCAAGGAGTTCGTCGAAATCATCCATGGTGCCGTATTCGGGATTGATGCTGTAGTAATCGTCGATGTCATAGCCGTAGTCCTTGTTGCCCGTGGCATAGATTGGGGACAGCCAGATGGTGTCTGCACCAAGATCCCGGATATAGTCCAGTTTCGAGATGATCCCGCGAAGATCGCCGATGCCGTCATCATTGGAATCCTTGAAGGAGCGGGGCCAGATCTGGTACACGATTCGCTGTTTGAAATTTTCCATAGATACCTCCTGAAAACTATTTCTATGATATAGATTATATCAATAATGGAATGAAAAATGTGAGAATGACGAGGTTTTTCTGCAGACAGAAAGAGAGAGGAAAAGCATGGCCTCCTCTCTCGAATGGTTCCTTTTATTTTCCCTGGTAAAGACCAAGGGTTCTTGTGACATCGCAGGTGAAAAGAATTCCGGTGCCTGGCTTTTCGATTTCACATTCCGTGGAAACCGCATCGATGATCTTCTCTGTATCACTGGCTTCGGAAAGAATCAGAATGATCTCTTTCTCCGGTTCAATCTCCATGGCAAACAGAGTACTGGTTTCATGGATGCCTGAGCCCCTTGCATTGATCAGGGTTGCACCTCTTGAACCGGCTTTCTTTGCGGCATCGATGACAAATTCACCTTTTCCTTTATCCACTATGACGAATATCGCTTCATGCATTTTACTTTCACCTCTGTTTTCTCTACTTTCTTCTCTGATGTATCCTCTGGAGCCGATGAGTCTTGTGACGCGTATGGCAAAAGCGATGCCTCTGCCTGGCTTATCGAGTCTCAGGTCTTTATGGATGCCTTTCATGGCATGCTGCCCTGTCACTTCATCCGTGACCATGAGAATCAGCTCTTTACGCACATCGTTCAGCCCAAGAAAATCAAGGAGAGCACTCTCGATGGTACCATGACCCAGGAATGCGGTGGTTCCGCGAACACCATGTTTCTTGGCCTGTTTCATGACTCTGGTGCCGTCATTGTAATTCACGATATATATAAATGCTTCCAAATTGCTGTTACTCATTATTATTCAGCCCCCTTTTGACGGATTTGATCTTGTAGACCAGTCCTAGAATCTGCAGTGCCAGCAGTGGCGCCATGGCCACCATGGCGATGATGCCGAAGCCATCAATGAGCACATTGGCGTCCGCTTCGGCACTTGCGATGCCCTGGGCAAAGGCCAGAATAAACGTTGCGGTCATGGGGCCTGATGCGACGCCGCCGGAATCAAAGGCAATACCCACAAACAGACCAGGTACGAATATGCTCAGCACTATGGCTATTATATATCCTGGAAGAAGAAAATGCCATAGTTCAAGACCTGGAAGGAGGATTCTCACCACAGATAAGGCCACTGCAACGGCCACACCGATGGAGAGCGCCGTGAGGACCACCTTTCTTTTGATGTGTCCAGCGGTGATGTCCTCGATCTGGCTGGTGAGGACATAGACAGCTGGTTCGGCCAGAATCACCACAAGACCAAGAAGAAATGCGATGAATACCGTAAGACCATTGGAGCCGATGGCCTGCAGGCCGCTTCCGACGATTCTTCCTGCATCCATAAAGCCAGCATTGACACCCGTAAGAAAGAGCACAAGGCCCAGGAATGTATAGAGGGAACCCATGAGAATCCCGCGTAGGACCTTTCTGGAAACTTTGAAGGTGGTCTTCTGTCCGATGAGAAAGATCAGGAGGATGGGAAAAAGCGCCAAAGCGATCTCCTTTGCGATGATGGGCAGATGATAAAGAAACGGGCCCCAGAATGTGCTATGCGCTGCAGACTCTGGAAGGCGATCCGTCACAAGTTCTCCAGGGTCGGAGAAGATGCCGAGAAGGAGTACCCCCAGAATGGCACCGGTGGACACGAGACCCACCAGACCGAAACTGTCTTCTTCCGATTTCAGCGTCTTCTTGTTCTGAGAAGCCACACCCACTGCCAGGGCAAGGATGAATGGCACAGCCATGGCACCGGTGGTGGCGCCGGAAGCATCAAAGGAAATGGCCAGAAACTCCGGTGACGTGAAGAGGGATAAGACCATGATGATGCCATAAATGATCCATAAAAGAAACTTCAACGGAATGGCATACACGATTCTGAAAAGACCAAGGGCCAGCATGAAGGCGATGCCGATGGACACAGTCACAAGAATGCTGTTTTTGCTGATCATGCCTCCGGTGACGCTGTTGACCTGATTAGCCAGGATATGCAGGTCCGGTTCTGCGATGGAGATGAAGAATCCGAGAATCAGCCCGGCAATGAGTAGAATGTAGACCGAATTGGAGTGGGTCATGTGTCTCCCTAGGAGATTGGCGATTTTCGATACACTGAGATCCACACCAAAGAGAAAGAGTGAAAGACCGAGTATGATGAGAATGCTGCCTGCGATGAACCTCAGAAAACCTGTGGTGCCCAATGGCACCACGGTGAAATTCAGCAGGATGACGATGATGGTGATGGGCAGAACAGCCATCAGGATTTCTTTGACTTTATCCAGCAGTAACTGCAAATAATATGACCTCCTTTATGGGTTTCAAATGTGTGTTTAGTGAATATATATTTTTTAGAATTTAAAGTACGTAAGAGGAATCGTAATCGATCATTGATTCAGTCGATGTGCATGTATGAGGAATGGTAAAAGAAAAACTATTCCATTAAAATGATACTATATTAATATTAAAAATATCTAAAATAATAATTTTTTAAATACTATTAGTAAAGTTATAGTATCATTAAAATGTATACATCAATAAAGAAGAGGATCAGACAGAGCTCATTGTGTTATAAACCAGAGGCATATATAATGAAACCAAGGAAAAGAAGGGAAGTGTTTGATTTGGACTACCAGGAAGCGTTGAAATATATTAAAAGCACACAGAAATTCGGAAGTATATTGGGGCTGGAGAGAATAGGAAAGCTCATGGAGCTACTGGGCAATCCTCAGAAACGCCTGAAGTTCGTCCATGTGGCAGGGACCAACGGAAAAGGCTCAACGGTGGCTTTCATGGGCAGTGTTCTGACCCAGGCGGGATATCGTGTGGGCATCTATACTTCTCCAGGTCTTCAAGGTCTCAATGACCGGATCCGGATCGGTTCAAAGGACATCGAAGATCACAGAGTTGCTGAAATCATGACGCGAATCAGATGGCGAGTGGATGAGATGATCGAAGAGGGACTGGACAGTCCCACGGAGTTTGAACTCATCACAGCGCTGGCGCTGGAGTATTTTCATCAGGAAGAGTGTGATATTGTGCTTCTGGAAGTGGGCCTTGGCGGACGACTGGATTCCACAAACATCATCGAAGCACCTGTGGTGTCTGTGATCACGCCGGTAGATTACGATCATATGGATATTCTAGGCAGCACCCTAGGTGAAATCGCAGGAGAAAAAGCAGGTATCCTGAAGGCGGGTACGGAACTTGTTCTGTATCCTCAGAGTGCGGAAGCGGAAGAAGTGATTCTACTGAAAGCGGATGAGCTGGGCATTCCAGTCCACAAAGTGAACTTCAGTCAGGTCGAAATCATGGAACAGGATGACTATACACAGAAGTTCCGATACGACAATGAAGAGTACAAACTGACGATTCTCGGAGAACATCAGGTGAAAAATGCCGTCGTGGCTATGGAGGCCCTGAATCTTCTCGATGCGAAAAGCATGAGGATTCCTCATGATGCGCTGAAGAAGGGGCTCCTGATGGCGAAATGGCCAGGAAGATTTGAGATTCTTTCCCATGAACCCATGGTGGTCATCGATGGGGCTCATAACCATCAGGGCGTAGAGGTCCTGAAAAGGAATCTTACAAGATACTTCAGTGGCAGAAAAGTGGTCTTCATCATGGGGGTGCTGAGGGATAAAAGCTACCTGGAAATGGTCAGGGAGGTTCTGCCTTTGGCCAGAACCTTTCTCACCATCACCGTGGACAATGAACGGGCATTAAGTGGAGAGGAGCTTGCCTCCATCATCCGGGAAGAAGGTGTACTGGCGAATTCTTGCAGTACAGTTAAGGATGCGGTTCTGAAAGCTCTTTCGGTAAGGGAGGAAAATGATATTCTCTGCGCCTTCGGGTCTCTTTACTACATCAACGAAGTAAGAAGATATTTCTTTGAAGAAGCAGAAAAAGACGCCAGTTCGTAACGGAAATGTGAGTTTTCCGACAGCCTCCTGTAATGTCCGTGTAACCCTAATGCGCTGTGCATTTGTTACACTGAAGATGCAGAAGAAACAATTTTAGATTAAAGGATGTGCTTTTAGATGAAAAAGCTAAAGATAACTCTAGCGCTCATGACCGTGATGATGCTACTTGTGGCATGCGGAAGAGACGGTAAACAGGAGCCCCCTGCAGAAACTCCTGCGGAAGCGCCTCAGGAAGAGGCTGCAGAAGAACCTGCAGAGACTCCGTCAGAGGGAGAAAACCAGGAAGAGCCGGAAGCGGAA
>RZYZ01000179.1 GCA_009930125.1 Clostridia bacterium
GACGCATTCGAAGAGCAGGCGACCATAAGGGATGCCTATACGGATGAAATCTATACGGTGGAGAATGGAGAAATCCTTCTGAACGTGCATGAAAAGGGCCTTGCGCTGCTGGAAGAGGTCATGAAGATAGAGAATTAATGAAAAGGACTAAGATTTCATAACAATGATTATGTAATCTTAATCCTTCTTTTTCACCGGGTTCAAAGTTTTCGAAGGTTGAGTTCTGACCCCTTGTGAGAAGCGATGAAGGATTATTGGTATGTTTCCACAGATAGGTTTATAATGGAATCATAAAGAGAACCAAGTTATTCTGGAGGTGAATTCCATGAAACTCACGCTTTATCCCAGAACCAAATCAGGTGTATTCTCCATCAGTTTCATGATCATTGCTGTCATTCTGGTGGTGGTTGTTGCGTATATGGCAGAAGACATAGAGCTTCTCTATAATGGAGGATTCTTTGATCATCTGAATCTTGCCATCATGACTCTGGTTGCCTTCGGCTGCGCCATCATATCCCTTGTGACTGGCCTTTTAGCAATACTGCGGGACGGAGAAAATTCAGTGCTTTGCTATGGTGCCATCCTGCTATCGGCTGCAGCGGTGTTCTTCGGTGTTTCTGAGTTCATCGGCGAAATGGATGCCTTGAATACCCAGACCAAATAGCAGAGCGTAAGGGAGCACTTAATTGGACTAATCAGACAGAGAAAAAAATACAGTAATAAGAACAACAAGGAGATGGAAATGGTAGAAAATTTATTCGACATCAGCGGAAAGAAAGCCATTGTTACAGGGTCGAGCAGAGGACTGGGTAAGAGTATGGCGGAAGCGCTGCTGGAAGCTGGCTGTGAAGTTGTGCTGATGGGATCATCTGAAAAAGTCCATGCGGTGCAGAAGGAGTATGCGGAGAAAGGATACAAGTGTCATTCGGTCAGAGCAGATCTGCGAAATCGTGAGGAAGTATATTCTTCCTTTGAGGAAGCACTTCAGCTGCTGGATAATGATCTGGATATCCTAGTGACAGCTGCAGGAATACAGAGGAGACATTCAGCAGAAGTCTTTCCTATTGAAGAGTGGGACGAAGTACTGAATGTAAATCTGCATGCTGTCTTTATCCAGTGTCAGCTGGCTGGAAAAGTGATGCTTGAGAAAGGCCGCGGAAAAATCATCAATGTCGCATCCATGTTATCCTGGTTTGGGGGACAGACCGTACCTGCATACAGTGCAGCAAAGGGCGGCGTAACGCAGCTGACGAAAGGACTCTCCAATGACTGGCTGGGGCGAGGGATCAATGTCAATGCCATTGCACCGGGCTACATGGCGACGGAAATGAATACAGCGCTGATCCATGATCCGGTGAGAAGCCAGCGGATTTCTGCACGTATTCCCGCAGGGAGATGGGGTGAACCTGAAGATATGAAGGGAATTACGGTTTTTCTTGCCTCTCCTGCAAGTGATTACATCAGTGGTGCGATCATCCCGGTTGACGGTGGTTATCTGGTCAAATAGAATATACATAAATAAGGATCTTCCCGGCTCGGGAAGATCCTTTCGTGTTTACCTGTTTTTGATCTGATGCATTCTGGAAGCGATACGGAAATACTCCTCTTCCATTTTCTTTTTCTCTTCTTTTCCTGCCAGGGTCATCCTGTGCGCCAATTCAGCCAGGTTCATTTCCATGATCAGAATGTCCTCCTGGTTCTCTTTCTCTGGAATCTGTTTGGAAAGAAAATAGTCATAGTTTCCTTCATAGACAGTAAGCTTCTTCTCTGCCAGGTGCCAGATCTCCTCTGCCACGGCCCTTACAAAGTAGCGGTCATGGGAAATGAGAAGCAGAGCGCCCTCATAGTCTCTTAAGGCTTCTTCGATGATCTCCTTGGTTTCGATGTCCAGAAAGTTTGTCGGTTCATCCAGAATCAGAAGATTGCATTCCATAAGAAGCAGTTTGCACAGCTCCACTCTCAGGTTTTCTCCATAGCTTAAGGTGCCGATCTTCTGAAAGACCATGTCCTCTGTGATCCGCATGGAGCCCAGAAGGTTTCTGATTTTAGTCTTGTCATCGGAGTACCGGGAAAGATCTTCCAGCGGTGTCTTGTCCTCTTCCAAGTGGTAAAGCTCCTGAGAAAGGTAGCCGATTTTTGTGGAGGGTGGTATATGGACTTTTCCTGTGTAGTCCGTCTGTCCCAGAATGATCTTCATCAGGGTGGTCTTCCCAGCTCCATTTTCTCCAAGCAGAGCGATTTTACTGCCGCTTCTCACATGAAACCGCACCTCTTCAAAGAGGAGGGCGTCAAAGGACTTACCGATGCCTTCTCCATGGAGAAGAATCGGAGCCGCTTTTTCCGAAGCGACATGGAAGGAGAGGTTCACTTCCTTTTCGTAATGGGGTCTTTCCTTCACTTCCATCTTTTCGATGCGTCTGCGCATGGACTTGGCCTTCTTCTGAAGCTGCTTGTTTCGTGACCGGAGATAATCGTTTGAAGACAGGCCTTCCATCTTGTTTGCCTTATCGGAGATTCCCCTGGCGGCAGCTTCCAGTTCTTTCCGTTTTCTTGTGTACTGGATGTACTCCAGATTCGCTCTTCTGATTTCCTGCTGCCGCTTCTCCTTGAAGAAGCTGTAGTTGCCGCTGTATTTCTTGAGGCACATCTGATCCAGATGGTAGATGGTGTCCACCGTATGGTCCAGAAAATCCCGGTCATGGGAGATCATAAGTACTGCCCCCTTGTACTCGGCCAGGTAGTTCTCCAGAACTTCCATGCTTCCGGTATCCAGAAAATTGGTGGGCTCATCCAGGATGAGCAGAGGGGGATTGTCCTTCACCGCATGAAGGAAAAGAAGCTTCGTCTTTTCACCTCCGCTCAGCTTATGGACTTCTCTGTTCATGAGTGGCTTGATGGACAGATCCTCCATGAGTTTCAGGAGGTCTTTTTCATAGCTGCCTTCCAGAATGCTTCGGATTTTCTCTTCTGAGACTTCGGCGCTCTGAGGCAGATAGCCATAGGGAACGGGAACCTTCACCTGTCCTTCCAGGGGCAGGATGTCTCCCAGGATGATCTTCAGAAGGGTGGTCTTTCCGGATCCGTTTCTTCCAAGGATGCCGATACGGTCTCGATCATGGACCTCCAGGGAAACATGGGAAAAAAGCTCTTTCGATGGAAAGTGCATGGTTACGTCTTTCACTAGTATTTTCAGCAAGGTCTATCAACTCCCAGATCTTGCCTTTTCTGAGGCAAGATGTTTATTCTGCTTTGGATTCTTCTTTCTTAATCATTTCCTCTTACCTCCTGTTTGTATTGAGTATAGTATAGTGGAACCATATAGGAAAATCAAATCAACAGTCCAAGAAATCGTGAAATTTCAGGAAACCCTGCAAACAGAGCCATTTGCAGGTATAATGGTACTAGAATGGAATGAAATATGATGAGAAGGAATGTGAATGAAATGCGAAGTGAAAATCTTAAAAGACTCATTGCGAAAATAACCTTGATGACCTTGCTGACGGCATCCTCTCCTATGGTGTTCTCGGCGCCCTTCGGGTCACCGCTCAGTCAGAAGCCCTTTGTGGTCATGGCTGCGGAAACCGGAACAGTGACGGTAACCTGTAGTGCCCTCTGGACCTACAGCAGGGCCGCCTGGTCTGCCAAGATCGAAGTGGTCGGAAAGGGTGCTTCCTTTACAGTGGTGGACAGCATCACAGTGGATGGCAGGAAGATGTATAAACTGGACAACGGACGCTACATCACAGCGAATACCGCCTATGTCTCCTTCAAAGCCGCAGGCACCGCGCCGACGCCTTCTGCGCCGGCAGCCACCGGCGAGATGGTCACTACGGCGAATCTCTATATGAGATCCGGTCCGGGCACCAGTTACAGCAGCATCCGCATCATTCCCAATGGAGCCACTGTGGCGGTATCGGAAAGCAGTAATGGATGGTATAAGGTCACCTATGGCGGCTCCACAGGATGGTCCTCAGGAAGCTACCTGAAGAGCGTATCCACAGCACAGCCTGCTCCAGCGCCAGCACCTTCTGAGCCCGAAAGCAGCAGTCAGATGATGACCACGGTGAATCTCTATATGAGAACGGGTCCCGGCACCAGCTACAGCAGTGTCAGAATCATTCCGTCCGGTGCAAAGGTCACGGCCTATGAAACCAGAGACGGATGGGTCAAGGTCAGCTATGGCGGGTCCACGGGATGGTCCTCAGGAAAATACCTGAAGGCTGTGACAGCTACAGCACCTCCGGCAGCTGAAGTCAGCACCAGCTATATGAAAACCACGGTGAACCTCAACATGAGAGCGGGCGTGGGCACTTCCTACAGCATTCTGGCCACCATGCCGGCAGGGACCCGGATCGCCGCCGGCGAATGGTGGCCGCAAGAATACCAGGGGCCACCCCTGCTCTCCATCACCAGTGATCTGGCGGAAGGATTCGGGGTCGGTATCGGTGACACCATCAGCGTCAGCATCCTCGGTCGTTCCATCACCGCCGAAATTGCCAATCTGCG
>RZYZ01000180.1 GCA_009930125.1 Clostridia bacterium
GTCACAGGGGTTCTCGGATTTTTCGCATCGCTCATTTCCAAAATCTATCTCCTCGGCAGTATGCATGAGCTGAAGAAAGCATGTGAAGAGGAGGAGACCGGAGAAGAAGAGCAGCCATCTGCCCAGTGACAGGGCGTGCATTCCAGGTAAATCAAGGAGGAAGAACTGTTGAAGAGGAAAAATAGCATTCTAGTCATAGCCATCATCATTGTCATCATAGGGGTCTATGCACTTTATCCTCATTCTCTGGAGGATGTGGTTTCATCTGAGGAGCGTCTGTATGTGCTTCATCATTTTCATGATGTGGAGGATGGTGAGCCTATAGTGGAATTCAAGGAATATGAATTCGAGAAGGGATCGGAGAAAGCTCTGAAGATCAGAGAAATCCTCGGAGGATATACTTACCATAGAGGACTTCGGGTCCTTTCCTGGGATAATGACTTGGACATCAGCAGAGAAGGAAACTTCATTCAGATCCTTTCCGGCAGCAATACCCTTTCCTCTGGCGGTACAGGTGAAATTTTGATGAATAGCAGGATCTATTCTATAGATTACTGGGGAAGAAAGAAGAACAGAGCGCTTCTGGAAGAGATTCTTGATGTGCTGGAGTAAGAGTATAGAGGCAGGGCGAATCCCTGCCGATAAAAGGAAACTGGAGGGCGTATGAAAAGGAAAGTGGAATATATACTGATCACACTGATTCTTATGGGTGTGACCTACTGGGTTTTCTCCGCAGTTCCGTGTAAGACGGACGTGGAAAAGAGGATTCCTGTAAGGATTTATGAAAGCGGGGAGCATGTCATGGATTCAGAGGTGCTGATAGAAGGGGAGATCGGGAAGTATCTCTTTTCAGGTAAGCAGCATTTCACTGGAAAGTTTCATCTGCTGGAGCTGCCGGAAGAGACCACAGAGAGCTACATCACCTGGATGGTGAACTCAGACATTCAGAAGATCCAGTCCATTTCCGCACCCAGAGGGGAGACGATTCGCATTGATAAATGGATGTTCATCGACAAGGAGATGGATGCCTTTGTGTTCTATTTTGAGGATGGAGAGAAGATAGCTGCCACATCCGGAGAACTCATGGAGTGGTTCAGGGAGAACTTCAGATTCAATGAATATAAAGGGTGAGGTAGAGATGATGGTAATCTCTTCTAGGACATAGAAAACAGCTTCTTTCAACTTTGAAAGAAGCTGTTTTGATTTCTGAAGTCAGTATACGATGAGTTTTATAATGCGAAACCCACTCTGAGAAGGAATCGCAGAAAATAGTTGTACAAGTTTTCTGCTAGTCATCAGATAGGCTCACATATCTGGCATCGCTTACGCCATCCAGATAGAGGAAGTTTGTGATGTCCACCTGCACGATGCAGGAGTCATCCATTTCCGTCAGGGCGCGAAGACTGGGATGCTTCCGGACCAGTTTTTCGATGATCTCAAGTGACCAATCTCTGTCCTTGATGATGCTGGCATGACCGTAAACGGTCAGAGCCTTCACCTGGGGCTGCTTTTCGGTGATCTTCTCTCTGGTGTCAATAAGAAGGCTCACTTCCGGATTCTCCACGATGCTTGCATATTTCGTGCTTCCTTTCAAAGTGACCATATAGAGCTTTTGTGCATCCTCGTCCGTCATGTAGAGCATCAGGGAACTGTTGGTTCTCTGATCCTTGCAGGTGGACAGCACGCAGAAGTTGTTATCCTTCACCATGTTTTTGCATAGACTGATATTCATGATACACCCTCCATTCTCAGTTTTCTTTTTCTAAGTATAGCATGCAGATGTCCGGTGACAGGTGGTCTAAAAGAATATTTCCTGAAACTTTAAGATCACTTCACTCCTTGTGATAGAAGCGATTTGATGAGAAGAAGGTTCTTTAGAAAGAAGAAGGGTCTTTCGGCTGAGAGAATCGTTGAAGTCCCAAGCAAACAATCCTGAAAGTTGATTTTCAGCTGATTTTGCAATATTGTGTGAGCATAAAAGAAGAATGAATGTCTTCGTCAGAAATCCTAATGATTCTAGTCATGCCGAAGGGAGAAGATAAAAATGAAAGCAGTACAGGTTACAGGGTATGGAGACATAGACAAGCTTCACGTGGTACATATCGAGAAGCCACAGCCTAAGGAGAATGAGGTGCTGATCAAGGTCAAGGCCTGCGGGATCAACAATACGGAAATCTGGATGAGAGAAGGTGCCTACGGAGCGGATAAGGAATCCGGTTGGAGGCCCGAAGGTGTGAAGTTTCCGAGGATTCCCGGTTCGGACATAACCGGCACAGTGGTGGAAGTAGGGGAAAATGTGGATAAAAGCATCCTGGGTAGGAATGTTGTGGTGTTTCCCTTCACCTCTTCAGGAGAGGAAGGAACGGAGCACTACGCAGAGGACATGTCCTTCATTGGATCCGAATATGACGGCGGATATGCAGAGTATGTGGTCTGGCCGGAAAGCCTCTGCTTCCCCATGCCCCTTCAGGACTTCAGTCAGAGCGCCGTGTTTTCCGTCAGCGGCCTGACGGCCTGGCATATGGTGGAGCAGATCAGACCGAAGAAGGAAGAGACCATTCTCGTCACAGGTGCCAATGGAGGCGTAGGGTCCATGAACGTGCAGATCGCTTCGAAGATCCATGGGGCAAAGGTCATTGCTCTGGTGGGAGACCCTGGCCTTAGAGACAGGATGAAGGAACTGGGTGCTAGCCATGTGCTTTCCTATAAATCAGCGCATCTCGCAGAAGAAATTCTGGAGCTGAATGGAGGCTCTGTGGATTCTGTGCTGGATGTGGTGGGAGATGCCTTATTCAAGACTGTGATCAAGGTTCTGAAAAAAGGAGGGAAGCTCTGCATCTCAGGGTCCATCGGCGGGCAGACCACCCATATGGATTTAAGAGACATCTATCTCAAGCACATCACCATTTATGGCTCGGTGCTGGGCACCAGGAAAGAGTTCAAAGACATGCTGGATGCTGTGGCGGAAGGAAAGCTGAAGCCCATCATCGATAAGACCTTCCCCCTGGAGAAGGCTGCGGAAGCCCAGACCTATTTCAAGCAGTCGGGTAAGCTGGGAAAGATCGTGTTGCTGCAGGAAGAGGAAAGCGAAGCGTAGGGCATACATTCTTTCTGATCAGTTTTATCTTTCAGACCTATAGCAGAAGAGAAAAAACAAGTATTTTAAAACTCCTGATCCAAGCGCGGATCAGGAGTTTTTTAGTTTCTGTCAGAGATTATTTGGGCTCATCACCCTTTTCGGCTTCCTTAGGAGTATCCTTCTGCTCCTCCTTATTGACCAGTGCATGGTCCTGCACCACGGTATTGATGACTTCATTGATGATGTGGTCTTCTCGGACTTCCCGTACTTTTCTGCGCACGATTTCCTCCACTTCGAATTCCTGCTTCAGACCTTCTCTTAAGGAGTAGATCATGAGCATGAGAATGATGGCAAAGGGAAGACCTGTGATGACGGATGCTGTCTGAAGGGCTGTGAGGCCACCTCCGATGAGAAGGGTTGCGGCTACGACGCCTTCCATCACTGCCCAGAATACTCTCTGAGGGACAGGGGAGTCCAGTTTTCCTCCGGAAGTCAGGTGATCCACCACAAGGGATCCGGAATCGGAGGATGTGACAAAGAAGACGGTGACAAGGACGATTCCGATGACGGAAAGAATGCTTGCCAGGGGCAGTGCATCCAGCATGGCGAAGAGGGCCAGGGACTCATCGATCTTCACAGCCTCGACGATCTTTGCCAGACCGTTTGACTCCAGGAAGATGGAGGTTCCTCCGAACACGGACATCCAGAAGAAGGACAGGAGGGAAGGGATCAGCATGACGCCAAGGATGAATTCCCGGACGGTTCTGCCTTTGGAGATTCTGGCGATGAACATGCCCACAAAAGGCGACCAGGAAATCCACCATGCCCAGTAGAAGATGGTCCATCCACCCTGCCAGTTGGTGTTTCGGAAGGTCTCGGTCCACATGCTCATTTCAATGAAGTTGGACAGATAGTAGCCCAGATTCTGTGTGAATCCGCTTAGAATATAGACCGTGGGACCAGCGATCATGATGAATACGAGGAACACACCAGCCAGGATCATATTGATCTCACTGAGACGCTTGACGCCTCCGTCCAGTCCCAGGACAACGGAGATGGTGGCCAGGGCTGTGATGCCGATGATGAGCCCCACCTGCACGGGCACACTGATGGTGATGCCGAAGAGATGGTTCAGTCCTGCATTGACCTGGGACACGCCCAGTCCTAATGAGGTGGCAAGACCTGTAAGGGTAGCCATGACGGAAAGCACATCAATGAGGTTGCCCCAGAATCCGTAGATTTTGTTTCCGATGATGGGATAGAAAATGGAACGGATGGTGAGCGGCAGTCCACGGTTATAGGCAAAGAAGGCCAGAGACAAGCCGACGATGGCATAGATTGCCCAAGGGTGGATGCCCCAATGGAAGAAGGTGGTGGCCATGGCAGCCTGGGCAGCTTCCGCTGAACCTGCAGCCATTTCGCCGA
>RZYZ01000181.1 GCA_009930125.1 Clostridia bacterium
TCAGAATATACCTGTTCTATTCTCCGTGGTATCATGGTATCAGAAATAAACCTCGAGGAGAGCATCTGATATGGAGATTGAAAAGCGAAGAAAAAAACTACTGAATGAACTGCCCGGATTTTCTGGTGTTCTGTCCCTCTGCAGAAAGAATGAAATCCTTTATGAAGAGGCTTTTGGCCTTGCCGTGGTGAATGAAGCTGTGCCCAATACCGTGGGCACAAGATTTCCTGTGGCATCAGGGTCCAAAATCTTTACTGCCGTGGCGGCCTTGAAGCTTGTGGAAAAGGGTGCCCTGTCTCTCACGGATTCCGTGACCGCGCTTCTGCCTGATACTTTTCCATTCATGGACAGTAGGGTTACTGTAAGGCATCTTCTGACCCACACTTCAGGTTTTCAGGACTACTTCAAGGAAGATGCCAACGAAAATTATGCAGACCTCTGGAAGAACCTGCCCATGTATGGAATGAGAACCCCGAAAGATTTTCTTGTTCTTCTGAAAGATAACCAGATGGAGTTTCAGCCTGGAGAAAAATTCAGCTACAATGATGGCGGATTTGTGATTCTCTCCATGCTCATCGAGTCCGTCACCGGTAAGTCTTTTCCCGATGTGGTGAAGGAAACGGTATTTCTGCCGGCAGAAATGGAAGAGAGCGGATATTTCGCCATGAACGCTCTTCCCCCGAACACCGCACTGGGATACTATGAAGAAGCACCTGGCCAGCTGGTGTCCAACATCTATGCCATCCCTGTCATCGGTGGCGGTGACGGTGGTGGCTATACAACCGTATCTGACATGAGGCGCTTCTGGCATGCCCTGCAGAGTGGGAAACTCATAGAGGAGCCCCTTCTCTCAGAAATGTGCTCTGTGCAGGCTGAAAATGAGAAGGAGAGCTACGGATACGGGGTCTGGATCAGAAAGAATGCTTCTTCTGTCTCAGGGCTCTCTGTCATGGGCGCCGATCCCGGCATTTCCATGGTCAGCGATTATGACCTCAGCACTGATCTTCTCCTCACCATTCTGTCGAGTAGAGAGAATCAGGCTTTTGAGGCCTATCGCATCATGAAAGATCTGTGATTCTGAATGCATAAAAACTGATGAAAAATGAAAGAGCATCCCTCTGCCCGAGAACCGGATTATGAGCAGATGGATGCTCTTTTATGAATAGATGTATTCTATCTGTTTACATAGATGTGTTTCCCTTATGATCCTTTCCACATCCGTTTCTTACGATAATTTTTTATCAATTTCACATTTTTTCTGATTGATTCATAATGAAGCGCTTACACCTGATACTTTGAGAGACGAAATTTAAAAAACAATTTATCATAGTCATAAATCATAATTCCTGCTGCAGAAAGTTATTGAACTGCAAGTATCATTCTTATTATAATTAGTGGTATAAATTTTAAAAACGATAGTTTTATTCTCATTTTATTAAACAACTATCAATTTTAAATGGAGAAGGGGGAATTATTTATGCAACAATTAAAACCTGAACAGACACCGGAAAGAGGCATGTGGTCCTCACGATTCGGTTTCCTCATGGCAGCAGTGGGCTCTGCTGTCGGACTGGGCAATCTCTGGAAATTTCCATACCTGGCTGGTGAAAACGGCGGAGGCGCATTTGTGCTGGTCTATGTGGGGCTTGTGGTCATTCTCGGTTTCACACTGATGCTGGCGGAGCTTTCCATCGGCAGGCATACCAACTCTGATGCCTATGGCGCATACAGCAAGCTGAAGAAAGGCTGGGGCTTTGTCGGCGGCTTCGGAATCCTTGCCGGTTTTCTCATCCTTTCCTATTACTCCGTAGTGGGTGGATGGGTACTGAAATACATCGTTGCCAGCGTCACGGGCGTAGGTGCTGATAAAGGAGCCTATTTCACGAATTTCATCACTTCACCTCTGGAACCCGTTATTTATCATCTTATTTTCATGGGACTCACAGCAGTCATTGTTATACGAGGAATCTCCGGTGGAATAGAAAAGGCGGTCAAGATCGTCATGCCGGCACTGTTCATCATGCTGATGGTCATCGTCCTTCGTTCCGTGACCCTGGAAGGGGCTTCAGAAGGGCTGAAGTATTACCTCACACCGAATTTCAGTGAAATCACCCTGAAGGTATTCGTAGCCGCCTTAGGTCAGGTGTTCTTCTCCTTAAGCCTAGGTATGGGCTGCATGGTCACCTACGGAAGCTATCTGAGCAAACAGGAAGACCTGGAAAAGGATGCCTTGCTGATTCCTTCTCTGGATTCACTGGTAGCCATCATGGCCGGATTTGCCATTCTTCCTGCGGTATTCGCCTTCGGTTTTGCCCCTGGTGAGGGTCCTGGACTCATGTTCATCACCCTGCCGGCAGTATTCGAGAGCATGCCTCTTGGAACGATCTTTTCCCTGATCTTCTTCATTCTGGTCTTCTTCGCAGCCATCTCCTCCTCCATCTCTCTGATGGAAGTGACGGTAGCCTTCGGCATCGACAGACTGAAATGTAGCCGCAAAGTCTCCGTTCTTGTGTTCACTACAGTGATGTTCGTCATCGGAATCGGCGCATCCCTTTCCATGGGCGCCTGGAGCGACTTCCTGATTCCGTGGATCGACGGCAACAGATACGGCATCTTCGACTTCCTGGATGTGGTGACTTCCTACTATCTGCTGCCGCTGGGTGGACTGCTCAGTGCACTGTTCATCGGATTCGTATGGGGCGTACCCAATGCAGTCAAGGAAATCAAGACTGGCGGAAACTTCAGGACCGAAAAGCTCTGGTCCGTACTCATCAAGTACATCGTTCCCATCCTTGTTTTCGTCATTCTTCTCAGCACCACGGGACTTCTGGACAGGATCATCGGATAGTCTGGATCAGATGTTCATTTAAGTATGCAAACACAAAGGACAGGATTTTCAGTCCACTGAAAATTCCTGTCCTTTTTCTGTTCTCTTTTAACACCTAGTTTCTAAGAAATGCCATATAGCCTTTCTTGGTTTCATAGACATCCGCCTTGCTGACCACTTCCCATGGCGCATGCATGTTCAGAACCGCAACCCCGCAGTCGATGACTTCCATGCCGTAGAGGGCCAGAATGTATGCGATGGTTCCGCCGCCGCCCACATCGACCTTGCCAAGCTCCGCTGTCTGATACGCCACATCGTTCTCATCGAGGATTCTTCTCAGATCCGCCATATACTCCGGATTGGCATCATTGGAACCTGATTTTCCGCCTGATCCTGTGAACTTGTTGAATACCATACCCCTTGACAGAAGGGCTGCATTCTTCTTCTCGAAAGAAGATGCATAGGTGGGGTCATAGCCTGCGCTTACATCGGAGGACAGCATTCTGGAGCTGGCCAGAGCTCTTCTCAAGGTCAGCTCACTGTAGATGCCCATGGCCTCCAGAAGCTCTGCCACCGTATTTTCGAAGAACTTTGAGCGCATTCCTGTGGCACCGACGCTTCCGATCTCTTCCTTGTCCACAAGAAGGGTGCAGGCTGTTCTTTTCACTGAATCGAATTCCAGCATGGCAGCCAGGGATGTGTAGGCACAGACTCTGTCATCATGACCGTAGGCCATGACCATGCTGCGGTCAAGTCCCGCTTCTCTTGCGCGACCTGCAGGAACCACTTCCAGTTCTGCAGAAAGGAAATCCTCCTCTTCTATGTCATAGGTCTCCTTCAGAAGTCTCAGCACTTCCTTCTTCACGGAGTCCTTCTCTTCTCCCTTCAGCGGTTTGCTTCCGATGATGATGTTCAGATCATCCCCTTCAATGACCTTGCCCGCTTTCTTCTCCAGCTGTTCTCTGGAAAGATGGATGAGCAGATCAGAGATGAACACCACCGGGTCCTTGTCATCTTCGCCGATGACCACATCAATGGCTGTTCCATCCTTTTTGATCACCACACCATGTATGGCCAGCGGAATGGTGACCCACTGATACTTCTTGATTCCACCATAGTAATGCGTATCCAGATACGCCAGGTCCGTATCCTCATAGAGCGGATTCTGCTTCACATCAAGCCTTGGTGAATCCACATGAGCACCTAGAATATTCATGCCCTTCTCGATGGAATCCTCTCCGATGAGAAACAGCGCGATGGCTTTCTTCATGAGCGTTGCATAGACCTTGTCTCCTGCCTTCAGCTTCGTCTTGTTTCTGATGATCTCCTCCAGGTTCACATACCCTGCTTTTTCCGCCATTTCGGCTGATACCTTGACCACTTCTCTTTCCGTCTTGCCGGCATCCAGATAGGCCATGTATTCCTTGTTCACCGCTTCCAGCATTTCCAGTTCCTTCTGGTCATAATTGAGCCAGATGTTTTTTCTTTCCAATTTAAAATCTCCTTTTCGCTGCATATTTTAATATCACTGTTTTCCATTATAACATAAGACCTGCAAGGGAAAATCCCTTCACCAGTACAGTTTCCGTCGGATGAATGCAATAATTCCGGGCGTGAATAAACCCGGTGCTTATGCACCGG
>RZYZ01000182.1 GCA_009930125.1 Clostridia bacterium
CCATGAATATGATTGAAAGATATATAGGAATGGAATATATTGATGATTTTTCACATCTCATATCTAAACTGGTAGGCTAGAATCCTTTCCTCTGACCACGCCAGGGCTTCTCTTCTCCCTCCATGTATTCATCTACACCCGGTCCTCCCAGTTTCTGGAGTCTCCAGATGCCATAGATATAGCTGAGCACGAGAATGATGATGGTGGCTGGTGTGCCCATGAGGGTGCTGATCCACAGCATCTGTGAGAGATTTTTTCCTCTGAACAGAAGAATCTGCACCATAAGCCGGAAAGCCAGAAGAAGGGTCCACAGGATGGTCACTTCTCGATAGGCGGGCTTCACATCTTTTCGCATGAACCAGGCCATGGGCCATCCCCTTGTCAGGTGACTGAGCCATGCTGCCAGAGGCTTCCCGAAAAGAAGGGATCCCAGAGAAAGCAGCACCATGAAGGACCCGCTGATGATTCTGGGCAGGAAGAAATTCGTGGCATTTCCGGACAGATAGGCAAATCCCACCGCCACAAGAACACCCAGAAGTCCTCCGAAGGCATATCTCAGGTCCTGCTTCTTCAGAAGCCTTCTGACCCCAAGTCCCAAAGCGGTAAGCACCGCAACGACGGAAGCGGTCCCAAGACCGAACAGGCCGTTCACGACGACATAGACCAGAGGTGGAATCAGCGCATCCACGGTTTTACCGCTGAGGACACTTTTCAGCTCATCCAGAATCTCTCTACTTTTTCCGCTCATTCTCTTCACTTCGCTTTCTCTCATTTCTTTCTTTGCATAGCACTTCTTTCTTCCGATCGCCAAGGAAGAACTGGAGCACATCCCCTTTCGACAAGACCAGGTGCATAAATACATAGAGCGCACCGGCAAAGAACCCAAGAATCATCATGGCGAGAATCCAGACACCCGTCAGAAGGACATTCTTCTCACGGAAGGCGATCCACATGGAAAAAAGCGTGAATCCCACGTAAAGGTCCACAAGAGACACGATGCCCCATGGATTGTCAAGAATCGCGCCGCCATCTTCGAAGAAGTCTCCCTGTGTGAATCCGAAGACCAGTACTGCACTCATGCCCGGGAGACCGATCATGCTGAGTGTTTTTGCTGCTTTCATTTTTATTCCTCCAATTTATCTTTAAAGCTGTTTCATCACATTCTGTATTACTCTCATTATAGTCCATTCCCCTTCATCTCAGTAATGAATTTATCGCAGGCAGAAAGTTATCACACTTTGTGATGATAAGGTGAAGCGATGATAAGGTGAAATAAAAACGCTTAATTTCTCGGCTCCTCTGTGATACCATGGAGAAGCGAAAGGGAGAACAAATATGAGAATCAATAAGCTTTTGAGCAATTACGGTTACTGCTCCAGAAAAGAAGCCAATGGATGGATCGAAAACAACAGAATACACATAAACGGAACCCTCGCCTTCCCTGGTCAGTGGGTGGAGGAAACGGATGATATTCTGCTGGATGGAAAAAAACTGGAGAAAAAGAAGAAGATCTATCTGGCTTTCCATAAACCTCCTGGTCTCATCTGCACACGAGAAGAAAGCGTGGAGGAAAACATCATAGCTTTTCTTCAGCTGCCCTTCTATGTTTTTCCTGTAGGAAGACTGGACAAGG
The DNA here is from genome assembly GCA_009930125.1 of Clostridia bacterium. Classification (GTDB taxonomy): domain Bacteria; phylum Bacillota; class Clostridia; order Clostridiales; family Clostridiaceae; genus Proteiniclasticum. Next base: position 1,634 of record RZYZ01000182.1, read on the forward strand.
AATCCGAGGGACTGATTCTGCTCACCAACGATGGAGACTGGGCTCATGAAATCCTGTCTTCAGAAAACCACCATGAGAAGGAATACCTTGTCACCGTGGACAAACCCTTAAGCGAATCATCTCTAAAGGCCCTCGCCGGTGGTGTAGACATCCGGATCGGTAAGACCAGACCCTGCCAGGTGGAGAGCGTCACAGTGGACACCTTCAAAATCGTGCTCACTCAAGGCCTGAACCGCCAGATCCGGCGCATGGCGAAAGCCCTCGGATACCAGGTGACTTTCCTGAAAAGGCTGCGGATCCTCAACCTGACCATCGAAGATCTATTGTCCGGTGAGTGGAGACACCTCACGGAGGAAGAACTGAGAACACTGGAGAGGACGCTTCATAAATGAAAACCGCTGAAGAATCCGTTTGAACAACAGATCGAAAATACAGCCACATGGAAAGGATCCTTCAACACCGCAATGGGTGCTTGAAGGATCCTTCTCAATTAGCATGATTAAACTGTATTACGCTTTCATGAGCTCCACAACGATTCTGGCGGTATTTTCCAGATCGATGATGTGCAGATGCTCTTCCAGTGTATGCGGTTTTCTTTCTCCGATGCCCAGGTTTATGGCGGCAACGCCGTTGGCATTGAAGATATTGGTATCGCTTCCTCCACCGGATGTGGTGGTTCTGGTAGGAATACCAAGCTTGCTGCAGGCTTCTTCCACTGCCTTCACCGTAGGATGGTCCACCGGAATGTTGAAGGCACCGTAGGCATTTTCCACCTGGACATCCACTTCTCCGTCAAACTTTCCGGCCGCATCTTCACAGCACTTCACCATGTGGTCGGACTGCACCTTCAGCTTCTCATTGTCGAGGCTTCTCGCTTCCGCATGGAAGATGACTTCCTTCGCCACAATGTTGGTGGCACCGCCACCGGAGATGCTGCCGATATTGGCTGTGGTCTCTTCATCCACACGCAGAAGCTTCATGCTGCTGATGGCTTCCGCTGCCATCATGATGGCGCTGATGCCAGTTTCAGGTGCGACCCCCGCATGGGCTGGCTTTCCTGTGAACTTCACATCGATCTTGTTCTGGGCAGGTCCCTGGACAATGATGTCTCCCGGGTCTCCACCGCTGTCCAGCACAAATCCCATCTTCGCATCGATCTGTGTGTAGTCCAGATTCTTGGACCCATAGAGCCCTCCCTCTTCATAGATGGTGAAGGCGATTTCGATGTCTCCGTGAGGCATATTTTCCTCTTTCAGCACCGTGAGCGCCTCCATGATGGATGCGATGCCCGCTTTGTCATCTCCGCCCAGGATGGTTGTACCGTCGCTGTAGATGGTTCCATCTACAATCTTTGGCTTGACGCCTCTACTGGGTGATACGGTATCCATGTGAGAACTGAAGAGAATGGTTTCCTTCTCCGCATTCCCTTTGAGCTTTGCAATAAGATTGCCGCTGTTGCTGCCTGTCTTCTCCGCCGCATCATCCATGACCACGCTAAGGCCAAGTTCTTCCAGTTCCTTCTTCAGAATCAGCGCAAATTCTCTTTCTTCTTTGGTAGGACTGTCGATCTGCACATAACGCATGAATCTGTCTACCAGTCTTTCTTTGTTGATCAAAGTCATCTCTCTCCTTTATCAGTGTATTTCGGGTTTTAGTCAGAGGATAGCATAGAAATAAAAAGTCTGTGTAAAAAAATAAGGCTGAAAAACAGCCTTATTTTAAAAACTAAATGTGAATGAACGCTCCAGGTCCCAATGGCAGATTTGCCACGTACCAGACGATCATCATAACAACCCATCCAGCCAGGAATACAAGTGTGTATGGTACCATGGTCGCAATGATGGTTCCGATACCGCTTTCCTTGTCGTACTTCTTGGCGAATACCACGATCATGGCAAAGTAGCTCATGAGCGGGGAGATGATGTTCGTTGTGGAGTCACCGATTCTGTAAGCAGCCTGTGTCAGCTCTGGGGAAAGTCCCAGTCTCATCATCATCGGTACGAAGATTGGTGCCATGATGGCCCACTTCGCAGATGCGGAACCCATGAACAGGTTCAGGAAGGCTGAAATCACAATGAATCCGAGAATCAGTGGAAGTCCGGTGAATCCGATTCCTTCAAGGAATTTGGCACCATTAACAGAAAGGATGGTTCCCAGATTGGACTTTCCGAAGTAGGATACGAACTGTGCAGCAAAGAATGCCAGCACCAGATATCCACCCATGCTCTTCATGGCATCGGTCATGGATTCAACCAGGTCATTGGTGTTCTTGATCTTGCCTACAGTCTTACCAAAAACATAACCAGGAATCATGAAGACCAGAAGGATCATGAAAATCAGACCCTTGCTCAGGAATTCTGTGATCACAAGCTCTCCATCCGCATTGGGTGCTTTCAGAAGCGCATTTTCTGGTACAGTGAGGATCAGCATGATGACAGCAAAAATCAGAAGAGAAATACCAGCATTTCTGAGACCTCTGTTTTCAATGTCTGTGATCTTTTCCTTGTTTGGTTCGAAATCTCCGTGATAAGCACCAAGATTCTTTTCAACAATCTTCTCGGTTACGAAGGTACCAAGGATTGTCAGAAGGAATGTGGAAGCCACCATGAAGTAGTAGTTAGCGGTTGGAAGCACCTGTACAGTGGACCCTGCAGATTCAAGGGCGGCGTTTGTGATACCACCAAGGAGCGGATCCAGTGTTCCGATAAGAAGGTTTGCGGAGAATCCTGCAGATACACCGGCAAATGCTGCCGCAAGACCTGCGATTGGATGTCTGCCTGCACCTGCGAACATGATTGCACCCAGTGGAATAACCACTACATATCCT
>RZYZ01000183.1 GCA_009930125.1 Clostridia bacterium
TTACTGGTTTTTACGAACTTTCCTCCGCTCTTATTCATCTCATATTTCCTGGACACCTGACGCTGTAACCTACGTAGCTTCTTCTCCTTCTTCCCCATCCCTTTACTTTTGTTTATATTCTTATATACCTTTCCATTAGAACATACTGCCAGGTCTTTAATCCCAACATCAATACCTAAGCTCTCACCAGTCAATTCTAACTCAGGCTTTTCCATTTCTACCCCAACAGCTACATACCAGTATTTCCCATCATAGGAAACTCTGGGGTTACTGTACTTCTTCCCTAATGGAATCTGATTTTTCTTTATACTTACCCAACCAACCTTCTCTAATAATACACTGCTCTCCCTGAATTTAATTTTCATATTGTCATTGTAAAATGAAGGCTTTGACCTTTTTCTACTCTTAAACTTCGGTTTTTCAGATACCTTCTTAAAGTACCTCTTGTAAGCAGCACAGGCATCTTTTACAGCCTGCTTTGCTACATTGTTTGAAACCTCACTCAACCACCTGTACTCATCTTCCTTCTTCACCTGAGTAATCTCTTTCCTCAAATCATTGTCAGAAATGAATTTATTTCCATTGTTATAGTTTTCTTCTTGTCTCGCTAAAGTCCAATTATACACAAACCTAGCAGTGCCAGCAGATCTCCATAAGGCCTTCTCCTGCTCTTCACTAGGAAATAGCCTAACTTTCCTCCCCAGTATCATTCTCTAACAACTCCTTAATCATCTTCTTTGCCTGATTTGCTCTCTTTCCCTGAAGGCTACAGCTGAATACAGTCACAATTTGAATTAGATCCTCAACTAGCTCCTGTTCCTCAGTTTTTTCGGTGTTATCTATTATTTCAATAGTAGTGCCATACTTTTCACATAAATTCTCTACCAGCTCAAACCCAAATCTTAATAACCTAACCTTGTATAGAATGACTATTTTCTCAACCTCTGTATTAGTGATCAAATCTATTAGCTCATTCAGTCCCTTTTTATTATAATTTATGCCACTTCCTATATCAGTAATAATATCAAAGGAGTACCCCTTAGCAATCATGTAGGTTTTTACATTCTCTATCTGCCTCTCAAGGTCATCTTTTTTTATTAGAACTCACCCTGCAGTATCCTATTATCCTTCTATTTTTAACTTCAACACCTCTTATGCCTAAGAAATGATTTAGCTGTTCCTGAGAATAGTATCTGTAGCCAGTTGGAGATATATGGTGTGGTTTAAACAAGTCTTTTTTATCCCATTCTCTTAATGTTTGAGCATTTTTACCTATTAGCTCTGCAAATTCACCAATCGTATAATACTTCATTTGATCACCTCTTTCTTCTAGCATAACCTAAACATTGAAGCAATTAAATATATTTATATAAACTCTTGTAATGTTATAGGCACTGTTATTTTACCTCCAGTTTTTGCTTTCATTATACCCTACAAACGATCATTTCAGAAGCATCACAGGAGCTGGAATGGAAATCTGGCATATCCTGCAGCCGCAGGTATGAGGGAAAAGCATGGGTTCGAAGCTGATGCACTCCTTGTTTCAATTGATACTTAGAATGTGGTAGAATATAGATGTTATCGAATATATAGAGATTGTGGAGGTAGTTTTCTTGAAAGAAACAAGCAGTACAAAAAGGACCTCAACACGAAACAGCAATCGGTCCGCAACGGAAACCAAATCATCTACTTCTACTCGTAAAAAAACCAATGCAAAAGCTACCGGAAAAAGAGCTGGCAGCAGGACGGCCTCGAAAGCAGTAGAAGAAAAAAGAAAATATTTTTATCAGGAACTCATAGGACTGGCTTTTTTAGGGCTGGGTATTTTTTCGTTTATTTCCATGGTATCAGGAAGTGTAGGGATACTAGGGGAAAGCATAAAGGAAATCCTCATAGCGATTCTAGGAATGATGGCATACATCTTTCCGTTCATTTTTATGCTGATGGGTACCGCACTGATTATCAGGAGACCCTGGATTTTCTCAAACAAGAAAACCTATGGCGCACTTCTTGTGGTGCTCGTTACCGCCATGCTGTTATCGCTGAATCGAATGGAAGCGGTTCATAGAGAAGGCTTCATGGTTACCCTGAAGAATCTGATGAACATCAATGACATCCAGCATGGAGGAATTCTGGGGCTTTCTATGGCTGTCCCGCTCTACCGTCTGCTGGGTCCACTCGGAACCTACATCATTGCCGGGTGCTTCTATGTTGTGGCAATCATTCTTATATTTAATACTACGATCTATGACATGCTGAGGAAAAGCAATCAGGCACGGCTCGAGGCAAAGGATAAAATCGCCGTGAAGATCGAGGAAGCCCAGGCGCAGAAAGAACTGAAAAAAGACAATCCGGAAGAAAAGAAAATCCAGGACAAGCTGAAAATTCTTGAAATGATGAATCAGAGTGAAGAAGAACCAGTGGAATCAAAAAGAGTGGAAGAGACTCAATCTCCGTTCATCAATCTCGATCTGGAAGAAAATGACGGACTTGAACGTGTACTATCCAAAGAGGATGACCTGTCAAGAGAAATACAGATTCTGGGGAAAAACGCAGAAGCGCCTGCATCAGAACCGAAGAACAGAAATAATGGGGATATAGAGCAGAAAGCCGTGAAAACCGAAGAGAAACCTCAGATCACGGAAGAGAAGCGTAAAGGGGATCATGACGATTCCTATGAAATCGAGGGAAGCCAGATCGGTCTGGATGATCTTGAAAAGCCTCTGTACGAATTCCCTGAAATCGCTCTGCTGAAGCAGAACATCAAAGGGATGCTGGCCAATGAAGATCGGAATGAGATCATCGAGAACGCAAAGAAGCTTGAAGAGACGCTGATGTCCTTCGGGGTGGAAGCAAGAGTCATTAATGTATCCAAAGGACCTTCTGTGACGAGATATGAGCTTCAGCCGAAAGCTGGTGTCAAAGTTTCAAGAATCGTGAATCTTTCCGACGACATTGCGTTGGCTCTTGCAGCCAGAGGGGTCAGAATTGAAGCGCCGATACCAGGCAAGGCGGCTGTAGGAATTGAAATTCCTAATAAGGAGACCACTCCGGTGTATCTCAGAGAAGTCATTGAAGATGCGAAGTTCCAGAGAAGCACGAAGAAGATTTCCGTGGCTCTGGGAAAAGACATTTCAGGTGAAGCAATCATCGGAGATTTATCCAAAATGCCCCATGTTCTGATTGCTGGAGCCACGGGTTCCGGTAAGAGTGTATGCATTAATTCACTGATCATTTCCATACTGTATAAATACGATCCGGAGCACGTAAGGCTTCTTATGGTCGATCCTAAGGTGGTTGAACTGAATGTGTACAACGGCATTCCCCATCTGCTGATTCCGGTTGTGACGGACCCTAAGAAGGCAGCAGGGGCCTTGAACTGGGCAGTCAATGAAATGACCAGGAGATATCAGTCTTTTGCAGAGCATGGTGTCCGAAACATCGAAGGATTCAATGAAATTGCGAAAAAGAAAAAAGATCTTCAAAGCCTGCCCTATATCGTCATCATTGTAGACGAACTTGCGGATCTCATGATGGTTTCAGCCAATGAAGTGGAAGACTACATTGCAAGACTGGCTCAGATGGCCAGAGCGGCAGGAATGCATCTTGTGATTGCAACCCAGAGGCCATCAGTGGATGTCATAACCGGTGTCATCAAAGCGAACATTCCTTCCAGAATTTCCTTTGCGGTATCCAGCGCCATCGATTCCAGAACGATTCTGGATTCAGGCGGTGCAGAAAAACTTCTTGGAAAAGGAGATATGCTCTACTATCCTGTGGGCGAACAGAAGCCGAAGAGAATTCAGGGTGCATTTATCTCAGAAGAAGAAGTGGAAGCCATTGTATCCAGAATCAAGGTTCATAAAGATAAACTGGCCTACGATGAGGAGATCATCAACCACATCGAAAAAGGAAAGGGGGATTCGGATCTGGGCGATGAAGGAGATGAACTCTACCGTGATGCAGTCAAGGTAGTGGTAGAGAATCAGCAGGCATCCACGTCCTTCCTGCAGAGGAAGATGCGGATCGGCTACAATCGTGCTGCGCGGATTATGGATGAACTGGAAGACCGGGGCGTCATTTCCGAAAGAGACGGATCAAAACCGAGACAGGTCCTTCTGAATGAATTCGATTTAGAGGAGTAGTTCTTCTTGTGAAAAAGGTAAGAATATGAGAAGATATTGATGTGGATTATACAGACCCTTATTTTTCAGATTTAATTAAAGCGAATAGAAGCGATTTGGAGAGGATAATATGAATTTACCAAATAAACTGACCTTGTTTAGAATGTGTTTAGTACCAGTCTTTCTGATACTCATTTCAGTAGGACAGATCCCTTATAACGTCACACTGGCGACAATAGTTTTCAGTATCGCGGCATATACGGATCATCTGGATGGCAAGATTGCCAGAAGGGATAATC
>RZYZ01000184.1 GCA_009930125.1 Clostridia bacterium
ACAACCCAACTGATTCCCCTCTTACATCCTGGACCAGCTACAGTAAATTCATTCTCACTGAACTTGAACTCTGGGATATAGGAAAGGTCTATGAATACCTGATAGGCAAGGAATGGGCCAATTCCTGGAACACTTTGTAGGATCTCAAAACATTCCATCTGACTTTCAGAATTCATCACTTTCTCAACAATAGAATTCTCTGTGACCCAGTCCATCATGAAGAATGCTCTAAGAGTCATGTTCTTCTCATGATCAGGCTTGGTTACTGCATCTGAAGTCTTTCTGTATCCATCACGATACCCTTTTCCATCCCTATACTGCCAAGTCTGCTTGAGTCCACCAGTATTGAAGGCATTGGTGTACCAAACATAGTCTGGATAGTCCTTCAGTGCCTTGTCAACTCTTGGACGAAAGTATTCAGATCCCTGCAAGTATTCTTCCTTATGATAGGGAGCTCCCAGGATTTCAAGAGTCCTACTCTTATTCCAGGAACGGAACAGAATACTATTCCAGATCTTTTCCTCAAGACTGAATCGTTCATCATTGGTGATGTGCTTCAAGAGCCAAAGTGTTTCCCTGTCATGATATCTTTTTACATTAGTGAAACGATAGTTTCTGAATATTGTATTCTCAGTCCATGGAAAAGGATTCTTCTCAACATCCTTGAGGTAGTGAATTCTATATCTTTCCTGAATCCAGAATGAAAGATGCTTTAGATTCTCCTCATGGAAAGTAGGGGAAGTTGTTTCAATCTTCTCCCTTGAAACACCACAGTATAGAACATCATGATCCTTTGTTTTCATTTTCTTTCCTTTTTGAATTGAGAGCCTCTAATTCCTTAATCTTGTCTTCTTCGCTGGCTTTTGTTAAGGAATTGTCACTGATTCTGGCTCTAAGATCAGTAGAACTGAAAGAATGCTTCCTGCAGTTGAAGTAGATTTCTATGGATTCTATGTCTGATCCAGTGAAGTTTCTACCCTTATACTCTTCACCAACAAATCGTATGTCTGGATGAATCAGGAGAAGAAGATCGTAGAGGTCTTGCTCTGACTCGAATGGAATGATCAGGTCAACATAGCTGATTGCCTGAAGTTGTATCCATCTCTCCATCACAGACTGAACTGGCTTACTCTTAGTCTTAGGACGATCCCTTGTTGGATCAGTAAGAAGTCCTACCACAAGATAGTCACAGTTTGACTTACATTCTGATAGCATGGAAACATGACCAGTATGAAGCAAGTCGAATGTTGAACTTGTAAAACCAATCTTCTTTCCTTCAGCTCGTTTTTGTTCAATAGTCAATAACATTATAGGTATTCCCTCTTCAGCTCAAGAATAGTTTCCTTGATGAACTCTTTCTCATCCTCATGAGCATACTTATAGATTCTTATCCAATGAAGAAATTCCATGAGATAGATTTCCCTACTGGTCATTCCAGTATTCTTCTGGACAAAGGAAAACAAGCTCTCAAAGAGTACTGGCTTGTTATACTTTCTCATTGAATGGAGCATCTTTGAAGCATCCAGCAACCAACTTGAAAAACTGTCCTTCTTGAAGATTGGATCAATGAGATAATGCTTACCTTCTTCCGTGACCAAGATATTCTCAAGAGTGAAGTCTCCATGACAGAAGCTTCTGTTCATGTTGATGACTTCAGATTTCCTGTCAGGGTCATTCAAGAAGAAGTCCCTGTCACCTAGAATCTCGATAAGAGTTGCTTCATGATTCCTACTCACCTCATCGATATAGTCAGAAAACTTCTTCTCCGGATAGTAGGAAACACTACGAAACTTCAAGAGTGTTTCCTTGATGAAGTCAAGAGAAGGAGTCTTTAGAATACTTTTCACATATTCAATACAGATAGTTCTGTCTATGACTGAATGAAGTTTTGGTATAGTCACCATACCATCCACAAGGTTATACCAAGTTGCCTCTGCAAGAGCCTTTGGTTGCTCTGGAAAGGTCTTATAGACTCTTGACCCATGACGTTCAACGACTGATCCTGAACGACCGTCTCGGAAGCGTTCTATGTCCAGATTCACAAAGGCTTCAGGAGTGAGACCCTTGTCATCCACATAGTAGGAAGCTAAGAATTTCTGAAAGGAAAGAACATGATAGTTGACTCCATGCTTCTTCAACCAAGTCCTTATTCCTTCCCCATACTTCTGCTCAGCCTTTACTGGATCACCTTTACAAGAGACCTGACCTCTTGCTGTCACCAAGTAGATTTCCCATCCCTCATCATAGAGCTTATTGATCTTCTCTATGACCTCAGTCTTTGGAGTTGCATTCTCCCAATCCCTGTTTGTTGTGAAACAGATCGTATCATCTATGTCACATACAATTCTTCTCTGACTCATGAACTCCTCCTAGAACAAAGAATACCTATTGAACTCCCTATGAAGCTTCAGAAACTTCTTTGCTCTTTGAATCTTTTCTTTGCTTATATAATGTATAATACTGTTTTTCCTAGTTTTTTTCTGAAAGTCTTCCTTGGAGTCCTCAAGGAATTCATCTTCCTTATAGGACATATAGACAGGGGAGTCCTTATTCAAGAAGACTGTATCTACATCTTCACTCTTACTCAGGAAGAAAAAGGTGAGGAACTTCTGTTCATCAAAGAAAGACTTATTATAGAATTCAACTTCCTTCTTCTGTTTCTTTTCCAGATCCCATACATTCTCAAAGAACCGTTCCTTGAGATAGGGATTCCTATAGAAGTCCTTGAGGATTTCAAGAAAGTCCCCATCCCTGTCAAAGGTGAAAAGGAAGTGACCAGCATTGTACTGACCAATCTTGATGAACTTGTCACTTTCCTGGAGCTTTGAACGATCAAGCTTGGTTATCTTCTGGAACTCTTCGAACTCTTCCATGGATGCTTGTGAGTCCTTATGGAAATAGTAAAGATAGCTCCTCATGTAGAATCCTACATACTTCTTTTCATTCTCAAAGAAGGAAGAAATGTCACGAAGAAGAATTGTATCATCATCAAGGAAGAATACCTTTTCCAGACTTGATCTCTGAAACAGATAAAGAAGAACAGCTAGCTTGTAATGGTGAGTCTGATACAAGGTATATGCAATCTCAGTTCCAGTGCAGGGTGAAATGAATTCATGCAGATTTGTCATGACCTTCTTTTCTTCATGAAGCGTTGCATAGGGATATTCCTTTACGAAGGCAAAGTCCTTGATGTCTGAGTTCCTCTCGTCTGGGAATACATGAACCAAATAGTCCTTCTTATCCTTTTCAAAGAAGAGAAATGTATCCAAGAATGTCTTACAGATCTCTGGATTGACTGTTGCTATTACAATATGTTTCAAAACAAACTCCTTGTTTTCACCTTAGGATTCTTTTGAACAGCTTCCTTGAAAGCGTTCTTCCAATAGATTGTTCCTTCAGTTCTTTCTCCCTGCATTCCCTTTCCCCAAGAAGTACGATCAACCTTCTTCAACTTGATGTAGTCAGGAAAGAGTCTTTTCAATTCCTTCCAACACTTTGTATTGATCTCCTCCTTCCTGAAGAGTGAATTCCCTCCTGGCTTGTTATGATGATGGTCAGCTACAAAGTCCCAGATACAAACATTAGGAAATCCAGAAGTGAGCATAGACAGATTCAGATAGAAGTCCTCCATGAAGATCATTTCAGGATCCTTTTCATAGAGACCTGTGAACCTGAAGTTGTTTTCTTTCATGATGTCTGTCCTCAATCCATAGCAAGTATAGATCCTTACATTCTCCCTGAGCCAAACCGTATACTTGTCATTCCCTGGTCTTCCTGAAACACCAACTTGAATATAGTAGTCAAGAAGATAGTCTATGAGATGATAGAGTTGTTCAACCTCATCTGGGGAACACTGACCAACAACTCTCAAATCAGTGTCCTTCAATTGGAGTTTCACCTGATCATCCAACATCCAGACCTTTCCCTTTGGGAGATGCTCTATACAAGCCTGACGAGTAGCAGCAATACCATGTACTGACTCTGGGAGCTTGATGATCTTTGCATCAGGATTGTTCCTCTTCAGGAGATCGTATCGCTCTTCCTTTGTAGCAAGATAGACTACAGTATCCCTGAGGTGCTTAGAAAACTGATAGTAGACCTTCTGCTTGTCTTCCCTACCATATGTGGGAATCACTACCATGAGAGTTGTATCACTCTTAGGAATAGTTTCTCCCCTGTCTACAACAATTTCAGGATACACCTTATTCTTATAACAGTCAAGTCTGTATGCAAGATCTGCAAAGAATTTCAATTCATCAATGTTCATCCTTCCCCCTTCTGAAGTTCCTTCCCTCTTTTCCAAAATATTCATCAATAGTTGATGCTATATAGTCTTTTCTATCTTCTACAGCAGAGAAGTGAATTGTGAAAAAATGCTCAATGGTTCCAGTGTACAGTTCATGGAACCTTATATAC
>RZYZ01000185.1 GCA_009930125.1 Clostridia bacterium
CTGGGTCACGATGAACTTTGTTCTCTTTTCATCATAGTCCCCCACAGCGACCTTGAAATCCTCCATGACATTATTCTCGCAGCCCAGTCCCAGCACCAGTACGCCACCGGCATTAGGATGCTTCACCAGGTCCGCCAGGATGGTCTTGGTATTTTCGTGGTCATCTCCCAGCTGAGAGCAGCCGTAGTTGTGGTTGAAGACCTCGATGGCATCGATGCCTTCCGGCTGAACCCTTTCCTTGAACTTCTTTATGATCAGCTCCGCCACGCCGTTGACGCAGCCCACAGTGGGGACAATCCACAGCTCATTTCTGATGCCGACCTTTCCATCTTTTCTTCTGTACCCTCGGAAGGTGTCCGGTCCGTCGAAGACCTTGTAGGATTCCTCCTTCGGATTGTAGCTGTACTCCATCAGGTCATGAAGTCCTGTCTTCACGTTTGAAGTATGGACATGCGCACCTTTTGCGATGGGCTCTCTGGCGTTTCCAATGGAGAAGCCGTATTTCACGATGGCTTCCCCCACTTCGATGTCTCTTAGTGCCATCTTGTGTCCCGTCGGGATGTCATTAAGGGCGGTATAGGTATTGCCGCTTACCTCAATCTCTTCTCCTTTTCTGACATCCTTAAGCGCCACCGCCACATTGTCTTTCTCCGTGATGAGATAGAGTCTGTTCTCTTTTTCCATCTTTCTATTTCCTTTCTATAAGCTTTTCAGCGTTTCTTTCGTGCCCAGGGTCAGGATATTGTGCAGATGCGTAGTCACCGCTTCACTTAGTCCTTCCACTTCCGTCAGGTCCTGATACCAGAGATCCTTGTTGGCTAGAATTCTTTCCACCAGGATGGTGATGTCTTTTTCCTGCCAGATCTTTTCGAAGAACTGCAGATTCTTCTTGTCATCCTTCACCGGATACTTCTCTCCGTTTTCTCTCACACCGAAGAATCCTTCTTCCTCTTCCTTCACGTCATAGAACTTCAGAAGCGCTGCCAGCGCATAGGTCATTCTTACTGGAAGAACCCCTTTCTCCGCCTTGTAATCCAAGAGAGACGGCAGGCATCTGGCTGTGAACTTGGATACGGAATTCAGTGAAATATCCAGCAGTCTGTGTTTGATGAAGGGATTTCCGAATCTTTCAAACACCGCATCGGCGAAGGCCTTCAGCTCTTCATCGGGAAGGTCTATGGTCGGAATGATTTCATCAAAGATCAGCGCCTTCAGGTAGGCATTGTAGTCCGCGTCCTCAATGAACTGTCCGACAAAATCAAATCCGGAAAGATAGGCGGAAAGCACGGTGGAGGTGTGGGCACCGTTTAGGATTCTCACCTTTCTCTTCTTGTAGGGACGCGCATCGTCTGTCCATATGACGTTGGCACTGGTCTTCTGGATGGGGAACATCTCCGCATACTTCTTGTCTGCTTCGATGACCCACAGATTAAAGACTTCGGATGTGACCATGAGATTGTCCTCATAGCCGAACTTCTCGCTGTAGGCTTCCACTTCATCTCTTGGATAACCTGTGACGATCCGGTCCACCAGGGTATTGGCAAAGGAGCAGGCCTCATCCAGCCAGGTGATGAAAGCAGGTTCCAGGTTCCATTCGGAAGCGTACTGCTTCACGATTCTCTCCAGTTCTCCTCCGTTGTTGTCTATGAGTTCCACCGGCAGAAGAAGAATCCCTCTTTCCTTGTCTCCGTCAAAGTGCTTGTATCTGTGATGGAGGAACTTGCAGAGCTTGGCAGGAAACGCCTTTGGCAGCGGATCTTCCATCTTGTCTCCCTCCACATAGCTGATGCCGGCTTCTGTGGTGTTGGAGACGATGACCTGAAGGTCCTCGCTTTCCGCCATGGCCATATAGCCTTCATAGTCTTCAAAAGGATTGATTCCACGGGACACGGATGTGATGGCTTTGACCTTCTCCGTCTTCTCGCCGTTTTCCAGTCCTCTCATGATCAGCGTGTACATGCCATTCTGATCGTTGATCATATTCACCATGCCGCGCTCGATGGGCTGCACAATCACCACGCTTCCATCAAAATGTCCTTCGTCGTTGGCTTCGTCGATCATCCAGTCCACAAAGGCTCTCAGGAAATTCCCTTCTCCGAACTGAAGCACCTTTTCCTTGAGATGTCCGTTTTTCTTCTTGATGGTATCTTTGATGTTTTTCATTTTTTCCTCCTTGGGCGTTACGCCGGTTTCATTTGTAATCAACAGTGACGGGCTAAGATTGTTTCATTGGTTTCTCCAGGGATGGTCTTGTTAAAAGTATGAATAAATCACGAACTTTCCTTGATTTAAAGGCTTTGCGCTTAAAACAGATTCCATATGATGTATAATTTAATTGTATCAACTTCAGTCTGGAATCCGTTTCCAGACCATCAATAGGAGGCTTATTTTATGTATAAACAACTGATTAAAGATCTTAAAGGGGATTCCCTCAAACCTTACTATGAAGGTATAGAAGTCTACACCGATTCCCTTTCGGAGTATCTGGCCGCAAAGGTCGTCATGATCCGCCAGGGTGCTCAGAAGTTTCTGGTGGCCACAGGCTCCGGTGAACTCTATGAGGCGCTCATCGGTTACGAGAACAACGGGTTCAAGCTGGCTTTTCCCACCCATGAGAACAGGCTGGTTCTCAATAAATACTTCCCTTACACTGCCCCCGTGGCAAACACCGAGCATAGAACATCCGTGGGATTAGGCGATCGGCTCGGTCTTGCGACTCCAGGTCACATCCGGGCGGTGAAAGACACCGATGTGTTCCCGATCTTTGCCCAGCAGAGTGTCCGGGAACTGGATATGACCCACAGAAAATATGAGGATGTCATCGATGCCGCTTCCTATGCGGTCTTCCAGGAAGGCTACAAGAAAGGGTTCGGCGCCGATGGGGACCATCTGAAGACCAAGGAAGATATCCTGAAGGAACTGGATCTGGGTGCAACCATGATCACCCTGGATTCTTCCGAGAAAATCGACAACACCATTCTGGATCTCAATGATGAGGAGCTGCTGGCCAAGTATGAAGTGCTGGATGCCTCCATCCGTTCCTACTATGAAGAGAAGTATCTGGACAAGGATGTGAAGATAGAAGGCCTGAGCCTTTCCATCAGTAAAATCCAGCTCATGAGAGATGTGCTCACCTATTATGCGGCCATCAATTTCATCAAGGAAGTCTATGAAGAGATCATCAAGACCTATAAACTTCCACTGGATTTTGAGATCTCCATTGATGAGACCTCCACACCGACCAATCCCATCTCCCACTACATCATCGCTCAGGAGCTTAAGGATCGCAGCATCGTCATCTCCACCATGGCACCAAGATTCATCGGTGAATTCCAGAAAGGCATCGACTATATCGGTGACCTGGAGATGTTTACTCAGGACATCAGAGCCCATGTGGCCATCGCCGAGCATTTCGGGTACCGGATCAGCGTGCACTCCGGTAGTGACAAGTTCTCCATCTTCCCCATTGTGGCAAGAGAGACCCATGGAAAGTTCCATGTGAAGACCGCTGGGACAAACTGGCTGGAAGCTGTGGAAGTCATCGCAGAAAAAGAGCCTGCGCTCTACCGCGAGATTCACGCCCATGCGCTGGACAGATTCAATGACGCCACTGCCCTTTACCATGTGACCACGAATCTTAGCAACATCCCCTCTCTTCATGATGTGGAAGACGATAAGCTTCCCGAGTACCTGAAAAACAATGATGCACGGCAGCTTCTCCATATCACCTACGGATATATCCTGAGAGACCAGGATGAAAACGGAAACTTCCTTCTAAGAGAACGTTTCTTCGATGCCCTGGATGATCATATGGAAGACTACACCAAGCATCTGGATGAACACATCAGCAAGCACCTTGCACTGCTGAACCTGAAATAAAAACTGGTTATAATGAAGCAGCTCCTGCAGATTCCTGCAGAGGCTGCTTTTTCTTTGCTTTCAGTCTGCATGATCTTTTTGAGTCTAAAGATTTAATAGAAAATGAAGCCGCTTTCTCACCATGCAAGTACACGACTTCATTTATGTCATTTAAGCTTTTTCAGATTGCTGATCGCATACTCATAGAGTGCGTCACGATTCTTTCCAAGCACTTTATTGTTCAGGATGTACCCTCTATTCGTTGAGGAATAGATGACCAGAAGCGTGGGATGTTTTACGATTCCCTTCATCTTCTTCCATCTGACAGTGGATTTCTCCTTCCCTGATTTCACATGAACACCAAGCTCGTCAAAGCCGATCTCCATATCCTTGTACATCCCGCTCACCTGTCTCTTGGCTCTTCTGTAGATCAGAAGCGGCTGAATCACGGTGAAGAGAGAAAGTCCTAAAATCAGGAGTCCTTTCAGATACCAGTTCACTTCCGACCAGTATTTCACGGTCAGTAGAACCATGGCGGCAGTGAATATGAC
>RZYZ01000186.1 GCA_009930125.1 Clostridia bacterium
AAGCATCTCGTCCGAAGGATGGATCGGCATAAAGCCACCCATAGGGTTTGATATAGAACCTGGCCCAGTCATGAGCACTGCAGAAACCTTCACGAGCAACGAGTCCGCTCTGCCATCTTGCCGGAATCCCCTGACTGCGGCATAGGGTGATAAAAAGTAGTGTCATCACGCCGCAATCACCTTTCCGATTGAGAGCGCAGTTCTCCGCAATATTTTCCATGCAGAAGTAGGATGGCATAAATCCGTATCTTATATTCCGGGTGATGAAATCATAGATTGCCTTCGCTTTCTTCAATGGACAATCCAGCCCTCTAGTAATCTCCTCACCCAGACTTCGTATGTAAGGTGTAAACAGGATGTGCGGTGGCTTTTCTGAAATCTCAGGTTCTCCCTGATCTGCATCCGGCACAATACAATCCATATCAGTATATCTGGCGGTATGTATATAGGAATATTCCACTGAAAATTCGTGGTTATCTTCCATGGACTCTTCCCAGAATATGGTTCTCTGTTCCGCATCTTCCGGTGCGATGAATGCATTGTCCGGATAGATCTTTTCAATTCGTATATCACTTTGCTGATCGCAGGCTCCAGGGATAGGTAAGTGGACGCGAACCTTTACTCCTTCTTTATAGAATTCATCTTTCAACTTAAGACTGGCGCGGATTCTGATTCTCTTTGCTGATCTGCCTTTCTTAAGCATCTCTCTTTTCACATCAAAAAAGACATCTGGGCCGGTACTAGTCATATCTATCCCTGAACTTGGATAATCATCTGTCACCACACGTGATACAAAATCAGAATCTGTCTTCATCAGGCTTTCAAAGAAGCGTCCGAAAAAATGAGGTTGACCTTGAACGTAGATCCAGTCAATTTTTCCTTCCAGGACATTACCCTCAAATTCTTCGAGGGTAAAATCCGGTATATGCTTCTGAAGGAGAGCCAATGCTTCTTCTTTGGAAAAAGGATATTCATGAGGCAACCGCCTCATGATTTCTTTATGTACCAGCAATGAATCAATCAGCTGCTGATTCAGGTCTCCCTTTCTCACTATGAAATCAATGGACTTCATAGCGCTCTCAAAATCCCCTGAAATCTTATATCTTGAAATATTCTCGGGCAGACCCATCTGCAGGTTCCTGAATCTATGATTCTCATTCATAAAGAAGTCCTCCTAAAGTATTTCTAGATCTTAAACGAATAACTGCATGATATTAGCAACGAACAGTCCCATGATGTTACCAACCGCTGCACCAAAAACGCCCATCAGTACACCTATTCCTGCATAAGATGGATTATATGCAGATGCTACAATCGGAGCAGAAGCAGATCCTCCAAGGTTTGCTAAAGAAGCGGTTGATACCATCGTCAGGTCCCATCGGAATATTTTTGATAAGATGATCATGATCACAACATGAAATATCAGAACCACTAAGCCTGCAAGCAGCCACATTGGTGCAGCTAAAATTTCTCCCAGGCCTGCGCGAGAGGCCAGTAATGCAATGACTACGTAGAGGTACACATTGGACATCTCTTCCACTCCAGCCATTTTCCCTAAAGGAGAAAGCGCTGCAATCAGTCCGATGGCGGTAATCAGCAGTACGGTCATGGTTCCACCGTCAAATATACCAAAGGCCAGGACGCCTCCTAAATTCTGAGCGATGGAAGAAATCATCAAGGAAACACCAAGCAGAACCAGTAGTGATGTGAAGTCTATGGCTTTCTTCTCTTTATTGATTTCAGCATTTGTGACTTCTGCTACAGCTTCCAGATTTCTAGTATCCGCCTTCATGAATTTATTCCACTTTCCAGCAAATGGAACTGCGATGAGTAGTAAAGCTATCCAGATAGAGTAGAACACAGTATCCACAATCAGAGCCGCGCCAAAGTCAGCTGCGGGCACTTGAAGCGCATCCTGAACAGCTGCCATGTTTCCTGAACCACCAATCCATGATGCACAGAGCGCAGCCATGCCTCTCCAGGACTCAACGCCTAGTGTTCCTTTAAACAGAACAAAGACGATGACGAAACCAATAGCGATGGATACAGCTCCTCCCATGAAAATGGCAATCATTCGTCCACCCAATTTCGCCAGTTTTCTGAAATCACACCTTAACAGCATGACAAATATCATGGCATACAGAAGATTGTTCTTCGTAGCCGAGTACGCTGCTTTCGTACTCTCCATGTCCCAGATGTTCAGAGTCGCAAACAGCATGTTGAACAGGTACACCATGACAATCGGTGGAATAAAATCAAAGACTTTCCACTTTGTGAGCTTCTTTACGCCAACCAGCATGGCAGCAAAGAAAATCAAGAATGCGATGTACGTGAAACCGTTAGTAATCATAATAAATCCCTTCCTTTTCAGATTATATTTATAAACGGATCTCTCCAATTTATATAAAAAATAAACCCAATCACAAATAAAGGCCATCCCTTTATCTGATAATTGGGTTTTATAAGCGGCGATGAATTGGTGGATCCATCAGGCTGATAAAGCAATTAAGCAGGATATTTTTGTATTTCATTCTATCAGTAATCTCACAAAACGAATCTGATTACTTTCGTTCTACTTAAATTAATAATCATTAATAAAATTACATATTTTTACCGAATACATATATGTAATCATTTTCTATTTATAATATTAACCTTTTGTGTATAATATGTCAACCTTTTAGATAATTGTTACTGCAACCACGTATGTTACTGTCTCAGCTTATGAATAGTTATGAAATAAATATTCCGGGAAGATCCGGGCAGATGAAAATGTATCTTTTATCCATTTCACTTCCGGAATCTCAGATGTGGCAATCCAGACTATTGTAAAGTCTGGAAAATGCGGTCAAGTATCCTGGCATTTTGCAGGCTCTCCTCCAGCTTCAACTTCGGGTCCCTGCTTTCCAGTATGGCAGAAGAGAAGTCTTCCACCTCCAGAGTATATCTGTGGCATGCCGGGACATGCATCTCTTCCTTCCCCTGATCTGTGTAGAGGGTCATGACGCCTTCATTGTCCAGAAAGCTGTCCGGGATCTCCAGTCTTCCTTCTGTGCCGATGATCTCGCTGTAGTTTCTGCCGAAGGCATTGAAGCCTGCGTGAAGAGATGCGGTCTTTCCATCCTTATATTCGAGAAGAGCGGAAATCTGGACATCCACCTGATTCTGCATCGCAGCCGCTGCAGAAACCTTCACCGGTTCCTCCTGGAAGACCATGGTGGCAAAGTTCACCGGATAGCAGCCCACATCATAGAGTGCGCCTCCACCCAGTTCCGGTTTCATCTTGATGGTTCCTTCCCGGTTCAGGAAGAAGCGGAAGGTGGAATCCACATGACGGATGTCTCCCAGCACTCCACTTTCAAGGATTTCTTCTACTCTCTTCGTTCTTTCCGTATATC
Source organism: Clostridia bacterium (assembly GCA_009930125.1). Classification (GTDB taxonomy): domain Bacteria; phylum Bacillota; class Clostridia; order Clostridiales; family Clostridiaceae; genus Proteiniclasticum. The sequence continues at coordinate 3,399 of RZYZ01000186.1, forward strand.
GGTACATGAAGGCTTCCATGAAGAGCACCTTATGCTTTTTCGATGCCTCCACCATTTCCCGGACTTCCTTCTCATTCAGGGCCAGCGGCTTTTCACACAGCACATGTTTGCCCGCTTCCATGGCCTTTATGGCCCACTCCTTATGAAGTGCATTGGGAAGTGGTATATAGACGGCCTCCACATCTTTATCCTTTAGAAGCGCCTCATAGCTGAGATAGAGCTTCTCGGGCTTATATAGCTCCTCTGCTTCCTTCAGCTTCTCCTGGCTTCTGGAAGCCACGGCATAGAGCCTTGCAGACTCCGCTTCCAGTATGGCCGGTATTACTTCATTCATGGCAATCCTGGCAAATCCCAGGATGCCCCAGTTGATTTTCTTCACCTGTTTCCCCCTTCTCTTATCCTGTCTGTAAAACTACCCAGGCAGGTACTTTCTTCTTTTCATACCTCTTCATTATACAGTATTCCCTCCGTTTAGACTGAAAATTTGTCCTTTGGACAATCATAGAAGCATTTTATCTTCTCCGATGTACCTGGCGGTCTCCATTTTCATCAGAAGTCATAAACCGCTCCTTCTTAGGTACTTTTCTGCCCTGCATCTGATTTTTCTCCCTTTACAGTATTCGTATAGCCATGATATCATGCCTATAAACCACAATCCTATTCTCAGGAGGAATCTATGAATATTCATCTGTCCTATGAGAAAAACATCGATGCTGATAAACTCATGAATCTGTATCAGAATGTCGGATGGTCCGCCTACACGGAAGATCTGGACCTTCTGAAGGAAGCCATCCAGAAATCTCTGGATGTGGTCACCGCCTGGGAAGATGGAGAACTTGTTGGACTCATCAGAACCATCGGAGATGGACTCACCATTCTCTTTATCCAGGACATTCTCATTCAGAAGGACTATCAGAACAGAGGCCTCGGTTCTCGTCTCCTTCAGGAGATTCTTGAAAAATACGCATCTGTAAGGCAGAAGGTGCTGCTCACCGAAGAGGCGAA
>RZYZ01000187.1 GCA_009930125.1 Clostridia bacterium
TCCGGATTTGAGAAGACCGATGATTTCCTTCATGGCCGCTTTGTCCGGTGAATTGGGTTTGATGTTGATGCTTCGGAATACTTTCTTGAAGAGTCCCGTAAAAGGATCATTTGTCAGTTTCTGGCCTGCCACGAAGGTGGGTTTATAGTCTCCGATGACTCTGTTCAGCGCAGGGCCGTCGATGTTACTCAGATGATTGCAGATAAAGATCACTGTCTCGTCTTTTGCCGTCAGATTCTCTTCCCCCTGAAGCTCCACTTTGACGAGTTTCGTGAATATATAGTCCAGTCCCTTATGCGCCACAAATTTCTGAACACCTTCCGGCGCCTTGGCCAGTGCTTTCAATAAGAATTTTCTCAAAATAATAACCCCTTTTCCATTATATTTTTCATTATAAGTTGAAAAGTGTCTCAAGTCTATGATAATACTCTTTCAGATAGTCTGTGCTTATATACTTTTCATCCGGTTTTTTCCCTCTTCTCATGAGCTCGATCAGGGCATTTCTCTGGAGCAGCTTCTTGCCTCTCCAGCCGGAGCTGGTCTCCTTGTATTTCACAAATTCCTTGTTGGTCAGCGCCAGAAGGTCCATAAGGCTGGGATACTTCATATATTCCCGCGGCCTGAACTCCTCCAGGGGACTGATTCTGATGTCTTTGTTGAGGGGACATGCTCTCTGACAGGTGTCGCATCCGAAAAGCCTGCCTTTGAAGAGAAGCATCTCTTCATCGGTGATCTCCTTGTTCTGGGTGATGTAGGACATGCACCTTCTGGTGTTGTAGAGCTCACTGCCAAGAATCTGCGTCGGACACGCTCTGATGCATCGGACACAGTCTCCGCAGACTGCATGGTCCGGGATGTCTCTCCAGTCTCTTTCACGGGTCTCCATCTCAAGGTCCGTCAGAATCTCTCCCAGAAAAACATAGCTCCCATGCTCTTTCGTGATCACCATGTGGTTTTTTCCGATTTTTCCCGTACCTGCCACATGGGCGATGTAGCGCTCCGGAAGAGAATTGTTGTCGGCAAAGACTCTGGCCTCGTATCCCTTTTCCCGGAGAAGTTCCGCAATCTTTTCCAGATGGTCCTTCACCACCAGATGATAATCCTTGCCAAGGGTGTAGAGGGAAAAATATCCTTCCTTATGGATATACGAATCGTAATAATAGGGAAAAGCGATACTGATGATGGTTTTCGCATGGGCCATTTCATGGGACAGATCGATCTTCTTCATCAGATCATTCTCCTCGAATGAAGTGGTGAGATCCAGCCTCTTTCTTTCTTCGAAATAGGCCAGTGAATCCGTAAGGGTTCTGACTTTCATGAAGCCGTAGGAAGTAAGGCCCATCTTTTCCAGTTTTCTCTCTATGTCTTCTTTCAGCTGACTGTCCATCCTTTCACTTCCTTTTCTTATTCATTCATCCAGTTCGATGTCTTTATATTCATTATAAGGGAAGGAAGGGCTTTTACGAAATAAAAAACACCCCGGGGTGTTCCCGAGGCATTCATCTTCTCATTTTCTATTAAATATAGTCGTAATAGAGGAACTTGACATCAGAGGATTCATTTTTGCGAATCAGGATTCTGGCCGGTGTTCCCACCGCTGTGGCTCCACTTGGCACACTTTTCAGCACCACGGAATTCGCACCGATCTTCGCATCGTCTCCTATTTTTATGGGTCCCAGAATCTTTGCGCCAGCTCCGATCATGACACGGTCTCCCAGATCCGGATGCCTTTTGGGTGCATCACAGTCCGTGGCGCCCAGGGTCACTCCATGATAGATGGTGCAGTCATCCCCTATGGTTGCCGTTTCTCCGATGACGACCCCCATGCCATGGTCGATGAACAGTCTTCTGCCGATCTTTGCACCTGGATGGATTTCTATGCCCGTCATCCATCTGGAAAGCTGACTGATGAGCCTTGCCAGAAAAAACAGTCTTTTCCTGAAAAAGAAATTCGAGATCCTGTAAGCAAAGAGGGCCTGAATGGTAGGGTAAAGAAGCAGCACTTCCAGATAGGATTTTGCCGCCACATCATTTTTCATTACGTTTTTCACATCTTCATGTAGCCCTCTGAACATAATTCACCTCAAACTTTATTCGTATAATCCCATGGAGATGTATTTCTCTCCACCATCTGGTGCCACCGTCACAACTTTCTTTCCCTTACCAAGGGTTCCTGCGATTTTCAGTGCTCCGCAGAGATTGGCCCCTGCAGAAATGCCGATGAGAACGCCTTCCGACTGAGCAAATGCTTTGGCTGCTGCAAAGGCATCTTCTGTGGACACGGTGATGATTTCATCCACGTTCTCCTCATTATAGTTCCCTGGAATGAATCCTGCACCGATACCCTGGATCTTATGGGGCCCTGGGTTTTCACCAGACAGCACTGCCGATGTGGTCGGTTCCACCGCCACGATCTTCACATTCTTTCCATGATCTTTTGCATAGTTTCCGAACCCTGTGATGGTTCCACCGGTACCTACACCGACGACGAAAGCATCCAGGTCCGGAACATCTGCAAAGATTTCCTTTGCTGTGGTCTGGTAGTGCTTCGAAGGATTGGCAGGATTCACAAACTGCTGTGGAATGAAGCCCAGTTCTCCGATTTCACTGCGGATCTCCTCTGCTTTCGCTATGGCACCTTTCATCCCTGTGGCAGCTTCTGTCAGCACCAGTTCAGCGCCATAAGCCTTGATCAGAGCTCTTCTTTCCTGACTCATGGATTCCGGCATCACGATGATCACTCTGTATCCTTTGACTCTGCCAAGCATCGCCAGAGCGATACCGGTATTACCGCTGGTAGGCTCGATGATGACAGAATCCTTCTTCAGCGCACCTGCCTTTTCCGCGTCTTCCAGCATGCCAAGGGCCGCACGGTCCTTGGTGCTTCCTGCGGGATTCATTTTTTCAAGCTTTATATATACTTCTGCGCGATTCTCCGCATCAAATCCGTTCACTTTCAATAGAGGTGTGTTTCCGACCATTTCAATGGAATTATTATAAATCATTTATTTTACCTCACTTTTCATATCCTAGTAAAGCACTAGGAATTTCTGTTGTAAATATTACATCAAGCACAATCTTTTGTCAATATGCCCTACTCCCTTTTCGGTGCATATCAACCGTTTACAGCAGAAAAAGCCTGCCCTGATGCGGCAAGCTTTTCTTGTTACAGATGCGTCTTGTCCACCCCAAGGACCTGAATCCCCTTGGGAATGCACTGAATATGAAGCGGGAAATCCGGTCCTCTTTCTCCATCGATGTCACTGACGATGAGCTCATCGGAGGTTTCAATGAAGATCTCCTTGGTCTGGAAGTAGAGAAGCCCCACAGGATCTTCCAGATGATCTCCTCTGAGAAGCCTGCCCAAAAGAGGTAGGAACTCCTTGAGATTGGCCTTGATGAGAATCACATCCAAGAGTCCGTCATCGGCCTTGGACTTGTAGGCGAAATCCAGATTGCCTGCGGTTCTTCCGTTGAAGACCAGCAGCGCATACATATCTCCATCATAGTTCCCATCTTCAGACGTGATCTTAACGGGGATTCTTCTGAAAGTAGGAATCTGCTCGATTCCTTTAATGTAGTAGGCCAGTTTACCGATGGCGTTCTTCAGCTCACTGTGGGTTTTCTGGGAGACATCCGTAAGGAGTCCTGTGCTTGCCACATTCAGGAAATACCTGTCGTTGATCTTTCCCAGATCCATCCAGTGAGGTTCCAGCGTAAACATCCGGTCCAGCGCTTTGGAGATATCCTTCGGAATACCGATGTACTTTGCATAATCGTTGGCGGTGCCCATGGGAAGGATTCCGACAGGCAGACTAATGCCCCGGTTCATCATGTAGTTGATGAGAATATCCACCGTTCCATCCCCACCGGCAATGAGCACATGATGATAATGATCATGGATATCCTCCATGGCACTGGCCATATCCATATTCTCATCCAGCCTTGCGGGCACAATGAAGTATCCGTTTTTCTGATGCACTTCTATGACTTCATCCAGTTTATCAACGATGTAGTTGTCCCCTGCATGGGGATTATAGATGAACTTAACCTTTTCCATAACCTTCCTCCAAATAATACTCTTGTGTCCATTATACCCTAAGTTCTGAACTTTTTTGCACAATCTTTTCATTCTCGTATCTGCTATCCGCTCTGGAAAATGATTCAGTTCTGCTGCATCCATGACCGGAAAACATGGGTTTTCAAACTTCTGTGCATCCATGAGATAATCATTGTCTCATAAGCAGTACTTAGTTTATAATAGACATAATTATGTAGAAAGGAGAAGGATAAAAAATGACGATTATCCTGTATAGATTATGAAAAGAGGATTTATCCCCAATATTCTGACCTTCCTGAACTTATCCTTAGGTATTTTATCCCTCATCGCTACAGTTGAA
>RZYZ01000188.1 GCA_009930125.1 Clostridia bacterium
TCATGGATGCAGTATGCCCAACTATTCACGGTCTTTTTCACCGATACGATATCCCCTGTGGAGACATCCAGTTCTCTGGAAGAATAATCCTCCAGCAGAGTGGACTCATCCCCCATGTCCTTCAGGTATGCTCTTGGAATCCAGCCCTCCTTCAGGGTGTCTTTTGCGATGCAGTAGACCCAGTTCTGCCAGACGGGATTGCCGATGTACTCTTCCAGCCTTAGTACCCGGTCGTTCTCCTTGAGTTTGATGAGGTTCGCCTCGTTGACCACATGATTCTTGATCACTACGTATCTCATGACTAGATGTTTAATGAAACTGCGATCTCTGAAATGATGAGTTCCATCTCTTCAGGAGGCAGATTCTCCTTGATTTCATAATAGGGTGTGAGCATGCAGTTCCGGTCAAACAGGCGGAAGAGCTCAATCATGATGGGACTGCTTTCGGGTTCGACCCGCTGGGTTTCATCTGCGCCATAGGAGAGAATCCCCAGAAAGGTGGCTCCGTTTCGTACTCTTTCCATGACCTCGTTGACGAGGGGAACAAGATGGGATTTGATGTATTTCTGATAGGCTTCCTCCGTATACTCCTCTTTAGTGATATCTTTTCTGTAGAGGTCGAAGTGTTTGCTGATATTCGGCACTGGAACCAGGTTGATGCCCAGATCGATCAGATCCGATACGACGGATAAGGGCCCATGGCCCGCTCTCCTGTTTTCCGGCAGAGCGCCCTGATCGAGTATGCTGCTTGTGATGACGAGTATTTTATCTCTCATGCTGGAACCTCCTTGATGAACTTAATTAATTATGACATTATTCTGAAAAAAACACAATGAATGCTGTAAAGGCAGAGTGAACGACACATGAATATTTCGTGATTTCTTGTCAATGGCAGGTTTTGTCCAGTATAATTCAGGTGAGGGGTGATGAAATGGGAAATGAAATCGATCCGAAGATCATGGATAACATAACGAAAGTATGCATATGCAAAGCCATACCGAGAAGTAAAATAAAGAATGCCATAAGAAGCGGTGCAGACAGTGTCGTGAAAGTGAATGAAGTCACGGGTTCCGGACAGGGAGAGTGCCGTGGAAGAAGATGCGGACTCAAGATCAAGGCACTGGTGGACGGATACAAAAAAGGAGAGTGGGAATGATGAGAAAGCTCCTGAAAAGAAGTACTACGCTCTTTCTTACGCTGCTTCTTCTTTTCACCTTCTCCGGATGCTCCATTCTGGAGATGGAACTTGTGGAAGAGGGAAGCGCACCTCAGGTGGAAAATCCATCGGAGTCGGAAGAAGAGACAGGTAGTGAAGCCCCTGCCATCGACGAAGATGGCCAATATACGTCTAAAGACGAGGTGGCGCTCTACATCCACACCTACGGCAGACTGCCCGGAAACTACATCCGAAAAAATGATGCCATGGACCTGGGGTGGGATGCCAGCAAAGGAAATCTCTGGGATGTGACCGATGAGATGAGCATCGGGGGAGACCGATTCGGTAACAGGGAAGGGCTCCTTCCCGATGAAAGCGGCAGACAGTGGTATGAGGCGGACATTGACTATGAAGGTGGTTACAGGAATGCGCTGCGCATCGTCTATTCCAGTGATGGACTCATCTACTATACGGATGACCACTATGAATCCTTCGAGAAGCTCTATTAGGAGGTTATGATGAATAGAATCATTTTGAACGGTAAAAGAATGATCACAAGAGAAGTGACCCATGCCTATCTCAAGAGAAAATTCTCCTTTCCGGATTACTACGGACGGAATCTGGATGCGCTGTGGGATCTTCTGTCCACCAGGGCGAAGGAGACGGAAATCGTCATCGTCAATGCCCACTGCATCAGAGAGAATCTGGGGCACTATGGCACATCCCTTCTGAAGGTCTTTGAGGATCTACAGAAGGAAAACAGACGCGTGAATGTGATCTATCTCAACTGAAAAGAATCCTGAGGCGGACAGTGCAGACTTTCTGTTTCAGGATTCTTTTTCACTTTCTCCGTAAAAATCGACTAAGAAGGAAAGAGATACGATATAATAGTAGGAAAGTAAAGTAAAACAGAGTGTCCGTTACTGGACAGAGAAGGAGCGGGAAATATGGAGTATAAATACAAGACCATCAGAGAGATCCTTGAGAAGTATGAAGAGAATCAGCTTATGGATGCGCTGGACTACATGCATCTGGAGTTTGAGGAGGATGCGGAGGAAACGGAGCTCATAAGCATTCTGGAAGAAGGAATCAGGCAGTACGGCATCGAGCTATTCTATATGCTGGGTCATGACGATCTGGCCCATCTTTCCCGGATGAAAGAGAATCAGGGACGATTCACATTCAAGGACAATGGGGATCTGGCTGCAGGGCCTCCGGAAGAGCTCATGGAAATCATGGGGCTCATGGATCTGTGCCTTGTCTATCCGGATCTGGATGAAGAGGACCCGGAGCTCATCACCGTGCACGTGAGCAAGGAGTTCCTGGATCTATTCGAAAGCTTCCTGGTTCCGGAAAGACTCAGCATGGCCGGGTACCTGGATGAGGCGGCAACAATCATCAAGGGTGCCCTCTACTATTATGGAGCTCTGGAGCTGGACAAGCTGCATGAAATCGTCATGAAGAATCACGGGAACATGGACCGGAAGCTCTTCAACAGAGTGCTCTCCTACAGGCATTCTCTGACCCATGAATATGAATCCGTCTATATGGATGACAAGGAATACATTGTGGATGCGGACTTCGAGAATTTCCATGAGATCGAGGATACACTGGCATGGAACAGAGGCCAGGGGTACAAGGAATTCGAAAGGCCTGACTTTCTGGAAGCGGGAGACCCGCTCTTTGTGGAGAGAGAAGAGGAGTATGATGAAATCTATGACTACTTCTTCGACAAGTTCACCATCAGCGAGGATGTGAAAGAGAAGTACAGCCACATACCCGATGATTTCTACTATTCCTATTTCATTGAACTGCTTCTGGACCTGGGCAGAAAAGCCGGGGAGACCGATGAAGTTGTGGAAGCTTTCATGGAAGAGATGGAGTTCTCATCTCAAGCAGAAAAGCGCGAAGGCAGAAAGCTTGTCATCGATTATCTCAACAAGGTCAGCAGATGGGACAATCTGGGATACGCCAACGATGAGATACCGAAACTGAAGCTGGACAATCAGAATGTGGTGCACATGAAAGCCTACATGGGCAAAAAGAAAAAGTAGCATGATTTTCCTGGATCATGGGGGTAAAAGCCTCAGATTCAGTTGTTTGACAAGGGATTATGCATATACTATAATGATTAGGTCAAACGCTGTGAACAGGACAAGTATCTTCCGGAAAAAGGCTTACAGAGAGAGGTTGGCTGCTGAAAAACCTTAGCCTGAAAGAAGAGAATATCACCTGGGAGTGGATCTGCTGAAAATTGGAAGTAAGCGGATACGTGGTTTCGCGTTAAGAAATAGGATATGAAAAAGAAGAGATTCTTCGTGTATCTGAACTGAAATGTATTAGGTGGTATAGCGAGACCTCGCCCTATTTTGGGCGGGTCTTTTTTATATATATAAGGGAAGAAGGAGTTGTAAGCATGTATAAAAAAGTTGATGCGGGAAAATCCTTTGTATCGATGGAAGATGAAGTAAGAGATCTGTGGCAGGAAAAAGAGATCGTGGAAAAGAACTACAAGCTGAACCAGGACGGGGAGGTCTTCACATTCTTTGACGGACCACCTACAGCCAACGGAAAGCCTCATGTGGGCCATGTTCTCACAAGAGTCATCAAGGATCTCATTCCAAGATACAAGGTCATGAAAGGATACAAGGTTTTAAGAAAGGCAGGATGGGATACCCATGGACTGCCTGTGGAGCTGGAAATCGAGAAGAAACTGGGAATCGACGGAAAAGAAGGCATCGAAGAGTATGGAGTGGAAAACTTCATCAATGAATGTAAGGAAAGTGTATTCAAGTACACCAGCATGTGGAAGGAAATGTCTGAAAAGATCGGTTTCTGGGTAGACATGGAAGATCCTTACATCACCTACAAGAACGATTATATCGAATCCGAGTGGTGGGCACTGAAAACCATGTGGGAATCGGATCTGCTCTACAAGGGATTCAAGGTTATGCCTTACTGTCCACGTTGCGGAACAGGGCTTTCCTCCCATGAAGTGGCTCAGGGCTACAAGGATGTCAAAGACAGCACAGCCATCGCCAAGTTCAAGGTGTCAGGAACAGAGAACAAGTACATTCTCGCCTGGACAACCACCCCATGGACACTGCCTTCCAATGCGGCTCTGGCAGTGAACAGAACCTTCACCTATGTGGAAGCAAAAGTGGAAGAGGAAATCTACATTCTGGCCAAGGAACTGGTGGAAAAGGTTCTGGACGGAAAAGAATATGA
>RZYZ01000189.1 GCA_009930125.1 Clostridia bacterium
TCGAATCTGAATAGGGGCTTTTCAAAATGTGCAATATCCACATAGAAAACCTGATCATTTCGTGTACTGATCCACTCTCCGAATCTGTTCAGCTCATAATCATCCTTTCCGACTTCAAGCACTTTCTCATAATGCTTGTAATTCTCCACAAACTCTTCTATGGTCAGCTCCCCTCTATTCGGTGGCAGCATCTCCACATCTATAAGAAACACATTCAAAGCGATCAAGACAATCAAAGCACCGATGAAAAGAGCATTCCGATAGACCTTTTCATCTTTCATGGTGTAGGCGATCTCCTCATCCCAAGGAAGAGTTTCCTTCTCTTCAAGGATTTTTGCGCTCTTGTAATGGCGGATGATGTTATAGATTGGAATCTGAAACCCCATTCCATAGCGGATGACACCGAAGGTTCTTCGAAATCCCTCTGCATAAGAAAGTCTGCTTCCTTCGGGATTTCTCACTATTAGTCCCAGAAGTGCCTTCCCAGGCGTTGTGCCAAATTTCATCAGTAGAAGTGGTTCCATAAGCAGCATGAATAATATAATCACCCCAGTGAATAGTAAACTTTCCACTACATTTCTGTTTGATGTAATCATGTTAAAAATGAACACCAGAACAGAGTCAAGCACGAAGGCATAGAGGGATAAATCCAATATTCTAGCCAAGAATCTTCTCACGGGACTGTATACTTGAGGAAGTTTATCCGTTTTCACCGAGAAGTAATCCGTTTTTGAAAGAGAAGATTTTTCATCCAGCTGATCCAGATACTTTTTCGCATCCAGATGCAGAACGCTGCTTTCTTCATTTTTCATGAGTCTACAGATTTCCTGGGCATAATTCACATCTTCTTTTTCATCTTCCAGGACATGAATCTGATTTTCCATAAGGTCAGTAAAAGATATTTCCCCTTCCATCAGTCCCCTAATCTGATCCAGTGGTACATGAATGCTTCTCAGAAGCTTTATTCTCAGAAGAGTTTCCAGATCCTCTTCTGAGAACTCCCGGTATCCGTTATCCTGTCTCAAAGGACTGATTAAACCTTCCCTTTCATAGAACCGGATATTGGTTCGGTCCATTCCAGTCCTGATTTCAATTTCTCTGATCTTCATCGAAGCCATCCCCCCCTTAGTTATGTCTCAATTCTAAACTACGCACAAGGTGCACAGTCAAGGATTTCACTGAAAAATATCGAGATCACTTCAAGTATTCTGTTTCATCATCACATGTCTTACCCCACTAGCATGTTTTCAGTTCAAAAACACTATCTCAAATGCTTCACTCTGACCATCCACTCTGATCTGGATCGAATCGAAAGAGGAATCCACTGGAATCTTGTATACAGCTGTTTTGGGCTCGTTCTGCACTTGCGTCTCAAGCTGAATCGTGAGAACATGATCCTCAATAGAATAACCCATGGATGTTACCCCTTTCCTCATGTCCTGAAAAAGAACATACTGCTTTTCTTCACCGCTGATCATATACAGGCCGTCCTCCGGTGTATGATACATGACGTCTGAAATCTCCTTGGTCATCTCATAGGGCAGAACCAGTTTTCCCTCAACTCTGCATCCGGACAAAACCATGGATACCAGTAGCAGTATGGGCATCATCGTGTTTCTCAGTCTGTTTCTTTCCATCTTCATTCTCCTCTGATCTTTACTCTTTATTCTTTCAGTTTGATTATTCATTCTTCAGTATAGATTCACTATATTCCAATTCCATTCCAGAAAACCCCGAACTTCTTCAGGATCGGTCTGCATTAATTCCTTTTCTTATGATCTTTATGCTGAAGATAGGCACCAGCAAAAAGTAAAATACTGAGCATACCAAAGAGGATCCGGCCAATGATGTCTTTGCTCTGCCAGGGCAGCAGCGCAGATAACAGCGCGATCACACCACCTGCCAGTAAAATATTTCTTGAAACGTCTGATCTTTTCATGAGTACCCCCTTGATTTACGATATTCTTCTAAATCTATTATAAAACAATAGTAGAGGCATTTATACTGAAGATTCAAAATATATCCAGTTCTACGGAATTCACATCCTGTATCAGGTTTCTCATCCTAAAAATAGCCAATAGGAATAGGAGAAACAGAAAATCCTATTTTTTCTATCCCGGTCTTTGTCTTTTTTGTTAGTATATGATACTATTAATACGAACAAAAAAGACAAATAGAAATGGGTGGTGATTTTATGTCAGAAAAGGAACTTGTGATGGAATTAATTCAAAAACAAAACGGGGTTATCACATCAAGTGAGGCTGCAGCTGCAGGCATCAATAATAAAACACTGCAACGCATGCAGAAGTCCGGTGAAATTGAAAGGATAGAACATGGTATGTATATGGATCCAAATCTGATGGAAGATGAGTACTTGTTAACTCAGTACAGATGCAGGAAAGGAATATTTTCTCATGAGACAGCACTCTACTTTCATGACTTAACAGATAGAACACCTCTCCAGTTCATGCTGACAATCCCATCAGGATACAATACAAGACTCCTGAAAGAGAAAGAAAAGTACAAGTTCTTTTATATTGCAGAGAAGATTCATGCAGTTGGTATGATTTCAATGGAGACACCGTTTGGGCATCAAGTCTATGTATATGACAAAGAAAGAACCATTTGCGACTGCTTGAAAAAGAAAGATCAGCTTAATACTGATTTAGTGAATGAAGCAATTAAAAGATATTTCAACACTCCTGGAGCAGATTATGCAAAACTACTTAAATATGCCGAGGTTTTTAATATCAAAGATTTGGTTCGAAAATATATGGAGGTGTTGACATGAGAATCAGTAGCCCTAGGCAATTAAAGGATCGGATCAACAATATGGCTAAAGAGAATAAGCTGATGGCAAATACAGTACTTCAGAATTTTATGATGGAAAGGCTTCTGGAAAGAATCTCGGTCTCTAAGTACAAAGATAATTTCATACTCAAAGGTGGATTCCTCATTGCATCTATGGTGGGTATATCTATGAGAAGTACTATGGACATGGATACCACAATTAAAGGGATTCCTGTCCATAGAGAGACTTTAGAAGTAATAATAAAGGAGATTCTATCGATTGAGCTAGATGACAATGTAACCTTTAGATTAAAGACTATCAGAAAAATTCATGATGTCAGTGACTATGATGATTTCAGAGTTTCTGTGGAAGCTCAATTCTACACAATCAGAGTCAATATGAAGATTGACATCACTACTGGCGATGTCATCATTCCGAGTGAAGTCCAATATTCTTTCAGCTTAATGTTTGAAGAACGTGACATTTCTGTAAAAGCATATAATTTAAATACAATTCTTGCAGAAAAGATTGAATCCATTCTATCGCGAAATGTGGCAAATACAAGAGCCAGAGACTATTATGATGTCTATATCCTTCTAACTCTCCGAAGAAATGAAATTGATTATGAAAGTCTAAGAAATGCAATTCGAGTAAAAGCAGAAGCGAGAAATACATTGATCTATTTGGAAAACAGCGAGAAATTTTTAAAGGATATTGAGAAAAGTGAGGATCTTAAAGTGATCTGGGCATCATATGTTCAGAAGTTTTCCTATGCAGAAGGTATTCAGTTTAGTGAAATCACTGATATTCTAAAAGAAATCATTATTTGACATCCAAGCTAGCCTAGTAAAGGAATCCTCTATTTATAAGGCTGTCATTGCTGATTTATTGTCCCCCATATACTTCTTTGTGCGAGGGAACTTTCTTGCTGCAAGCTCTTTATATAAGTACTATATAGAAAGTGCGGATCCCGGGAAAATTTTAGGGAACTCTTTAGAAAGTTCCCTAAATAAACATTTAAAGAAAGTTAGGCACAGTACTGCTCTATTCAGTAGAATCAGCTGATTATATGCTATAGAGTTCTCTATGCTTATCTTTCTTTTTTAAATTCAATTGTTTTCATGAGTATTCTTCCGACCATTTTATGCGTTTAGGTCATCAAAAATTTCTATGGAAGTATTCCCTTTTCAGCATAGATTACATATTTAGGGAACATATCGTTCCGGTGCATCCTTCTACTTTATCTCTAGAGTGTTCTCCATCCCTCATCCTGAGGATTCTTCATGAAGACTTTCAGTTTTTCTCTGTCCTTCTCCGTGATGTAGTCCATAGTAAGCGCCGTATCCAGCAGCTCGCTGTAGGTGGTGAGGGCATGAAGCTTCACCTCTTTTTCCTTCATGGCTCTCTTCGCTTTTTCCATACCGTAGGTGAAGATGGAGACCATGCCCAGCACATTACATCCGGCTTCTCTTAGCGCTTCCACCACCTCAATGGAGGAGCCTCCTGTGGAGATCAGATCCTCTATGACC
>RZYZ01000190.1 GCA_009930125.1 Clostridia bacterium
CAAAGGACAGGTTGTGCATCCGGAAGAGACAGAAGGCATCTCCTGGAAGATGAAAAATCTTCTGAACGGCAGAAATGGCGATCTGGATTATGCTTCTGACAATATCTACAAAGCGCAGCAGGATGCCATGAGGGAATGGATGATAAAAATGAGATGGTGATCTCTTTAAAGATCCGCTGAAACAGAAAAAATCTAAGAGGGCTATCAGAAAAGATAGCCCTACAGCTCGAAGGGAGTGGAATCATGAATAAGAATAATATCAAGAGTGTAGGAGACATCCATCTGGAGGCAGGAGACTATGGAGATATTTCCTGTGCGGGGGATCTCAGGTTCAGTGGCAGCGTTTCTGCAGAGAACGTGAAAGCTGCAGGGGATCTCGTTGCAGAGAAGGATGTCAGAGCCGTGAAGATTTCCGTCTATGGCGATGGAAAGTTCAAGGGGAATCTCGAGGCGGATGAAATCAGCGTCTACGGAGACGGGAACTTTCTTCAGCGCGTGAAGGGCAGGGAAATCAAGATCTACGGTTCCATGAAGGGCACCGTGGTGGAGGGTGAGAAAATCACCATCAACGGGGAACTGGAGAAGGTCGATGAAATCAGCGCGGAAGAGCTCACCTTAAATGGAGAATTTCATGTGACATCCTCCATGAATCTGGGCTACGGGAAATTCAATCTCGGCGGGAAATCCGAGGCCAAGGAGATTTTCTGCGAGGAGCTGGAAGTCCGAAACTCCATGGAATCCTTCCACGGCATCCTATCCGGACTGATTTCCAAAGGAAAAGGCGGCACGCTGAAGGTGGGAGTCATCGAAGGAGATGAGATCTATCTGGAAAATACAGCAGCGGATGTAGTCAGAGGAAAAATCGTCAAGATCGGCAAGGGATCGAAAATCGGAAAAGTGGAGTACAGTGATACCCTGGAAATCTTCGATGATGGCGTTGTGGACCTGAAAGAAGAGTTCTGATCCTGCACCCCATGCTCCATGGAATAGGAACAGTCCATGAAATGTCATTTTTTCAAGGATGCGCTTTGCGCATCCTTCTTCCTTTTGCGGCATATTAGAAAATATAGATAGATAGGTTCAAAATATCGATGAGTGAATGAAGCGGTTTTTCTGACAGCATAAAGCACTTGATGGTATAATGATACATAGAATTGAAGCATTGAAAAGCTAAAAAAATGAAGGTGGTGAATCCCTGTTGAAAACCAATATCAGTATGAACAACACCCTGACAAAACTCAGTGAATTCAAGAATGTATCCACGTTTCAGGTGCTGGAGTATGAGGATCTGAAAGGCGGTACCGATGTGAAGACAGCTTTCATGCTGTCCTACATGCGAGAAGCCAATATCAAGCTGAGACAGCTGAGAATCGTCTTAAGCGGCGGTGGCGTCTACACGGAGGCCAATGCTCTGAGTTTCATGAGAGGGCCCATTGAAGTATCCACCAATACAGGCGGACTCTTCAGTCTGTCCAAGAAGTTCGTATCCTCCAAGATCTCAGGGGAACCTGTGATCAAGCCCCACTTCAAAGGGGTGGGAGAAATCCTTCTGGAACCTTCCTTCGGTCATTATGCCCTTCTGGAGCTGGAAGGGGAAGAAATCATCATCGACGATTCCCTGTTCTTTGCAGCAGAAGACGGCATCGAAATCGGCGTCAGCTCCATGAAGACCGTCAGCAGTGCACTCTTTGGAACAGAAGGTCTCTTTCAGACGAAGCTGAAAGGGTCCGGTATAGTGGTCCTTGAAATTCCCGTGCCGGAAACGGAAATCTTCAAGTATTCCCTGGTGGATGATGTGCTGAAGATTGACGGGAACTTCTCGGTTCTTCGAACAGCAGGCATCCAGTTCACTGTGGAGAAGACCACAAAGACCCTCATCGGTTCCGGGTTCAGCGGAGAAGGACTGCTCAATGTCTTCCGGGGCACCGGAGAAGTATGGCTCATGCCTACCAAGGTGGTCTACGACAGGATACTGAGCGAAGGACTGAGCTTTGGCGTCGGCGGTATGGACAACATGATGGGAGACACCTGGAAGAAGCATCAAAGGGAAAAGGAAACGGATCCCAAGGAAGAGAAATGAGTACGGATATCCTATTTCACGATGAATTTGTAGAAGTGATTTGGTATATCCGGCCATGTGTTATATAATATTATCGTTATGCGAATGAATTGAAGAAATGAGTAAATAGTAAGGATGGTAAATTATGAGTAGAATGTTCGGAACAGATGGAGTGAGAGGAATCGCAAACAGCGAACTGACTCCTGAACTGGCTTTTCAGCTTGGGAAAGCGGGAGCGCTGGTATTAACAAAGGGAACCCACAAGCCTAAAATCCTGGTGGCCAAGGACACCAGAATCTCCGGAGACCTTCTGGAGAGCGCCTTGGTTTCCGGTATGCTCAGCGTAGGTGCTGAAGCGGTGCTTCTGGGCGTCGTGCCTACACCGGCTGTGGCCTATCTTGTGCGTGAATATGGAGCGGATGCGGGGGTCATGATTTCAGCCTCACACAATCCCGTTGAATTCAACGGAATCAAGTTCTTCAACAGAGAAGGCTTCAAGCTCAGCGATGCACTGGAAGATGAAATCCAGAAGATCATCGAAGAGGATTTTGACGGCATTCCCGTTCTCATAGGTGGAGACATCGGCCATGTGAGTCATGCGGAAAATGCAACAAGAGACTATGTGGAGTTTGCCGCAAAGACCCTGGAAGGGGATCTTACGGGCATGAAAATCGCCCTGGACTGTGCCAATGGCGCAAGCTATAAGTCCGCTGTGGATACCTTCGAGAAGCTGGGTGCAGAGGTTCATGTCATTCATAATGAGCCCAACGGAATCAACATCAATGAACACTGCGGGTCCACCCATCCCGAGGACCTCATGAAGTTTGTGGTGGAGAACCACTGCGACCTGGGGCTGGCCTTTGATGGGGATTCAGACAGATGTCTGGCTGTGGATGAGAAGGGAAATCTTGTCAACGGGGATTTCATCATCCTTGTGGCAGGACTGTATCTCAAGGAAATGGGAAAACTGAAGGATGACACCATTGTGGTCACCGTCATGAGTAACCTGGGACTGATGCTGGCAGCCAAGGAGCTGGGACTGAATGTTGCCATCACCGCTGTGGGAGACCGTTATGTGCTGGAGAACATCATGGAGAATGACTACTCCATCGGAGGAGAACAGTCCGGTCATGTGATCTTCAAGGATTTCAACACCACAGGGGATGGAATCGTAACAGGGGTTCAGCTGGCAGGGATAGTGAAGAACAGAGGAAAGAGCCTCAGCGAGCTGGCGTCCATCATGAAGGAGCTGCCACAGGTTCTTGTGAATGTGAAGATTCCCAATGAGATGAAGAAGATCCACGAAACCGACGAGGAAGTGAAGAGCCTCATCCGTTCCGTAGAAGAGAAACTGGAAGGCAAGGGCAGAGTGCTCATCAGGCCATCGGGTACCGAGCCGCTGGTGAGAATCATGCTTGAAGGGGAAGACCTGGAGGAAATCACCGAAGCTGCCGAAAACATCGCAGATCTCATCAAGAGCAGATTATAGACAAAGACAAGTATGGATGGAGAACGACATCATCTTTTCATGGTGTGGTTCTCCTTTCCTGAGCAATGATTTATTTTTTTTATACCGAAATGTTATTTTTTCGCAATCTCTTAAAGGGTTGTATATGTTTAAATGAAGTAAGAAAACAAGGAGGTGAAGCCATGAAGAAAATCGCATTGATACTCTTATCTCTCTTTCTTCTGACTGCCTGTGCAAAAGAAGAATCAGCGGGTGATGCCGTCATGCTGGAGAGGGCAAGAACGCCGGTTACGGCTGAGGCGCCTATGGAAGCGCCCATGACCGAAATCATGAATTTCAGAACCTCAGACGGACTGGACATGATCAGTGAGAATCGCATCATCCGGACCTATGAGGAGTTCAGAAAATATGACGCGGATTATACGATTCTGGAGAATCCCTTCTTCATTGATGAACTGAGTCTGACGAAGCTTCAGAAAGTGGATGAAGCCTATTTTGAAAGACAGGGATTTGTGGCTGTGATCCTCGTTGAGAGCTCCGGTTCCAACAGCGTGGTGGGAGAAAATCTTGTGATCAAGGACAACATGGCGGAAGCGTTCATCAACAGAACGGAAGCGGAAATCGGCACCATGGATATCGCCACAAGACATGTCCTCTTCACTGTGAGTCAGGAAGAGCTGAAAAATGTGGATGAGGTCAAAGTGACCAGCAGTCTCAAATAGGAAACAGGTGAAAGACGCTGCAGAGGATCGCATGAATCTTCTGCAGTTTTTTCGTATATGGATTTA
>RZYZ01000191.1 GCA_009930125.1 Clostridia bacterium
GTGAGAGATTCTGAGGTGAAAGCTTTTGTGACCATCATGTATGGCTGCAATAATTTCTGCACCTACTGCGTGGTGCCTTATGTACGAGGAAGAGAGAGATCGAGAAAACCGGAAGACATTCTGGATGAGATCAGGACTCTGGTGTCCAAAGGCTATAAGGAAGTGACGCTTCTAGGCCAGAACGTGAACTCCTATGGCATCAATCTGGAGAAAGAAGTAAGCTTTGCTCAGCTGCTCAGAATGGTGAATGAGGTGGAAGGACTGGAACGCATACGTTTCATGACGCCCCATCCGAAGGATCTTCATATGGATGTGATCAAGGCTGTCAAGGAATGCGATAAGGTCGTGGAGCAGATTCACCTGCCGGTGCAGAGCGGATCCACGTCTCTTCTGAAGAGAATGAACAGAAGCTACACCCGTGAGGACTATATGCGCATCATGGAAGAGATCAAAAGAGAGATTCCCGGGGTAGCCCTGTCAACGGACATCATCGTGGGCTTTCCTGGTGAAACAGAGGAAGACTTTGAAGAGACACTGAAGCTGGTGGAGGAAGTGAAGTATGATTCAGCCTATACCTTCATCTATTCCAGAAGAAAATACACACCTGCAGATCATATGAAGGAACAGATTCCGGAGGAAGTCAAGCATGAGCGGTTCAACCGACTGGTGGAGGCTGTAAACCGCAATGCCATCGCCATCAACAAGACCTACCAGGATCAGATCGTGGAAGTGCTGGTGGAGGGTCAGAGTAAAAATAACGAAGAGTACGTGCAGGGAAGAACAAGAACAGGAAAAACAGTGAATTTCCCTGGCGATGAATCCCTGACTGGAAAACTGGTAAAGGTCCTGATCACAAAGGCCCGATCCTTCAGCCTGATGGGAGAGATGCTTAAGAATCAGCTGTAATCGGGTAATCCGATGAACCGAAACATCCTCTTGATATGAATAGAGGGTGTTTTTCTCTATACTGGAATTAACGCAAGAAAATTTAAGACGCTTTTGGTATACTGATAAGTAGATGAGTTTACGGAGGAATGATTACTATGGGATTAACACCAATGATGCAGCAGTACTTTTCCATCAAAGAGAATTATAAGGATTGCATCTTGTTTTACAGACTGGGTGACTTTTATGAGATGTTCTTTGAGGATGCCGAGCTGGCTTCAAAAGAACTGGAACTGGTTCTTACAGGCAGAGACTGCGGCCTGGAAGAAAGGGCGCCCATGTGCGGCATTCCTTATCATGCAGCCAATGGTTATATTGGAAAACTGATCAGAAAAGGATATAAGGTCGGAATCTGTGAACAGGTGGAGGACCCCAAGGAAGCCAAAGGCATCGTGAAGCGGGATGTGGTGAAGATCATCACTCCGGGTACGATGCTTGATGAGAATTTCATGGACAACCGGCGAAACAACTATATCATGGCGGTGACCGATACAGGAGATCGGTATGGTCTGGCTTTCTGTGATATTTCCACTGGAGAGTTTCAGGGCACCTTCATCGAGAAAAGCCTGGTGCTTCTGGATAATGAAATCAGCAAGTTCTCTCCTGCGGAAGTGGTGGTTTCCGACCCTGTGATCAGTGATCACATACAGGATAAATGGAACATCCTCATAAACATTCGTGAAATGGAAGATGCAGTGGATAAGAGTGCTGTACAGAGTTATTTCAAGAGTCTGTCCGGAGGCTACAATAGAGTGGTGGCTTCTGCCTCCAGTCTGCTCCTTGCTTACCTTGAAGAAACCCAGAAGACCGCACTGACCAATCTGACCCATCTTGAGATCTACAATACCAATGACAGCATGACCCTTGATGTCAACACCAAGCGTAATCTGGAGCTGACGGAGAATATCGTGGACAAGGGGAAACGGGGCAGTCTTCTCTGGGTGCTGGACGACACGTCCACAGCCATGGGGTCAAGAAATCTCAGAAGATGGGTGGAGGCCCCTCTAGTGAACAGAGAGATGATTGCAAGAAGGCTGGATGCGGTGGAAGCGGTATACAGCAACATCAATCTTCTGGAGGATCTGAGAGAAGCGCTGAAAGGGGTTTTCGATATTGAGAGAATCGTATCAAAGATCGCTTTGAAATCCGTGAACCCGAAAGAGATGCTTACTCTGAAAAAGTCGCTGGGTAATCTTCCAGCCATAAAAGAGCTCCTTGCCAGAATCGACTATGGCGAGCTGTCCAGGCTCGTGGGCAAGTTCGACACGCTCGGCGATATCCATGATCTCCTTGAAGAGAGCATCGAAGAGGATGCGCCCATGTCCATGAAGGATGGGGGAATCATCAGAAGCTCCTACAATGAGGAGATCGAGGAACTTCGGGACATCCGGATCAATGGAAAGAAATGGATTGCGGAGATGGAACAGAAGGAAAGAGAGTTCACCGGAATCAAATCGCTGAAAGTCGGATACAATAAAGTGTTCGGATATTATATAGAAATCTCCAAATCCAATTACAGCAGCATACCTGAAGGCAGATACATCAGAAAACAGACCTTGGCCAATGCGGAGAGATTCATCACCGAAGATCTTAAACTCATAGAGGACAAGATACTGGGTGCGGAAGAAAAACTTGCATCCCTTGAATACAGAGTCTTCGGAGAAATCAGGTCTTCCATCGAGATGGAGATCGAAAGGCTGAAACAGACCGCGAGAATCATTGCGGATGTGGACTGCTATCAGTGTCTGGCGAAGGTTGCCAGGGACAACAGCTACGTGAAGCCTCACATGAACGAAGATGGCGGTATCTCCATCACGGAGGGAAGACATCCCGTGGTGGAGAAGATGATGCAGAAAGGGGAGTTCGTCTCCAACGATCTGACCATGAACCAGAAGGATGAAAGGTTTCTCATCATCACGGGTCCCAACATGGCGGGTAAATCCACCTACATGAGACAGGCTGCCCTGATCAGTCTCATGGCCCAGATCGGCTCCTTTGTTCCGGCGAAATCGGCAAGTCTCCCCATCTCAGACCGGATCTTCACAAGAATCGGAGCATCCGATGATCTGGCAGGCGGGAAGTCCACTTTCATGGTGGAGATGAGTGAGGTCTCTGATATTCTCATGAATGCCACTGGCAGTTCGCTGATCATCCTGGATGAAGTGGGCAGAGGGACCAGCACCTATGACGGATTATCCATTGCCTGGGCTGTCATAGAACATATTCTGAAGGCAATTCCAGGAGCCAAGACCCTGTTTGCTACGCATTATCACGAGCTTACCGTGCTGGAAGGCGAACTGGAAGGCGTGAAGAACTATTCGGTTCTGGTGAAGGAAGTGGGAAAAAGCATTGCATTTCTGAGAAAGATCGTGCCCGGCGGAGCGGATGAATCCTACGGCATTGAAGTGGCAAGACTTGCAGGCCTGCCCAAAAATCTTCTGGGCAGAGCAAAGGAGATTCTAGGGCGACTGGAGAAGAAGGATGCTAAGGTCATCAAAGGAATCAGCAGCGTCAAGGAAGAGAAGGAGACCCTGCAGATTGGGCTCTTCGACTATGAGAAGGACCTGATGCTCGATAAACTGAAATCACTGGATGTACTGAACATGACACCCATGGAGGCGCTGAAGATTCTTCATGAAATCCATACAGAAGCGAAGGAGTTGAACTGATGGGTAAAATCAATATACTGTCGAAGGACACCTTCAATAAAATCGCTGCGGGGGAAGTGGTGGAAAGACCGGCTTCCGTGGTCAAGGAACTCATTGAAAACTCCATCGATGCGAAAGCGACGGAGATTTATGTTGAAATTCTGGAAGGTGGAGAGAAACTTATAAAAATCGTAGACAACGGAGAAGGCATTCTGGAAGAGGACATGCGCAGTGCTTTTCTTCCTCATGCCACCAGTAAGATCAGAACTGCGGATGATCTGTTCTCCATCGTGACCATGGGATTCCGAGGGGAAGCCCTATCAAGCATTTCTTCCGTCTCCAGAGTGCTTATGCGATCCAAAACCGTGGACAACGATGGACGAGAAATCCTAGTAGAAGGTGGAGAAATCCGGTATGAGAAGTTTTCTCCCATGGACCAGGGAACACTCATGGAAATCAGGGATCTTTTCTATAACGTACCCGCAAGAAAGAAGTTTCTGAAATCGCCATCCAGAGAAGGATCCATCATTTCGGAAATCGTGTCCAAGATTTCCATGGCGCATCCCCAGATCTCCTTCAGGCTTGTGGTGGAAGGAAAAGAGATTCTGAGAACTTACGGAACGGGGAATCAGAAGGATGTCATCCGGCAGGTCTACAACAAGAAGGTCTACGAGAATCTCTTCTATTTCGAGAATCACTATGATTCCTTCAGCATCTTCGG
>RZYZ01000192.1 GCA_009930125.1 Clostridia bacterium
TATCGTGATCTTCCTTCTAGGAAAACTCTTCGGTATGCTTGAAGCAGGCTACATCATAAACAGTATTCTGACCATGGCCAACATCTTCATCGGCATGGGGGTCTATGCAGTATCGATGCTTCTCACAGGCGGCATCACAAGTGATGAGCTCAATGAGATCTCTCCGAGAATCTATCGCTTGATTCCCAAGGGGATTCAGAGAAGAATGAAATAACTCTTTCTGGAATTTTTCATGGATTGTTTTTTGTGTTTCAAAGTAAAATATCCTATAATGGTAGTAAGACAATTGAAATCAATTATCAATTAGAAAAGAGAGTTTCAGGTGATAACAGGATCTGAACTCAAAGGAGTTGTCGTATCAATGGAAGGAATATTTGAAGAAAGAAAGAAAAACAGATTTGAAAATACCTATGGAAAAGTGCTGACGGGCATGATGCTCGCAGCCAATCCATTTAAAAAGATGGCATTCAAGACCCCGTGCATGGTGCACCGATTCATCAACATCCAGGCCGTGGTGATTCTGGAGAATGAAGGCTACCTGGAAGCCGCCGAGTTCTATAAAGACCACATCAAATCTCTGAATGAGGGGGCCACATGGGCAGACCAGGACTTCAAGTCCATCAACCACTTCTATCATAACGAGAAGCAGAAAGGGCTATTCGGATTCTCCGACGGTCTCACAGAAGCTCAGAAAAACATGCATAAATCTCTGCGATATCTTGAGAAAGGAAACATCGAGCGTTCAGTCTTCTATCTGGGCGTCTTCTGTCATCTGGCTCAGGACATGACGGTGCCCCAGCATGTGAACAACAGGCTGCTGGACAGTCATAAGTCCTATGAGACCTGGATCAAGAAGAAGATCTTTGCGGAAATCGATTATTCGGTGGATTCCGGCATTCTGAGGTTTGAGACCCTGGATGACTACATCCGCGAGAATGCAGTGGTGGCCAACTTCTATTATGAGAAATACAAAAGCATAGAAGAAAAGGAAGTCATGTACGAGACCCTCTCCAGAAAAATGCTGGAAGTGGCTCAGAATACAACGGCAGGGCTTCTTCTTGACTACTATGAGAAATATTATAAAGACAGATAAGGAAACAGAAGATGAAAGTAGTACTTGCAGCAATCAATTCCAAATACATTCACACGAACATCAGCCTCCGGTATCTGGAGAAGAGTTCAGCAGGCCTTGACGTGTCAACCGAGAGACTGGAGTTTTCCATCAATGAAATGAAGGACAAGATCCTGGAAGAAATTCTGGAAAGGAAACCTGACCTGGTGGCGTTCTCGGTGTATATCTGGAACTTTGATCTGGTCAGGGAACTTTCTGTGCTCATCAAACGTGTAGACGAGAATATCAGAATACTTTATGGAGGACCTGAGGTCACCTATGACAGTAGGAAACACCTATCCATCATGGCGGGAGATTACATCATCCGTGGGGAAGGGGAGCTTACTTATGGGGACCTTCTAGGTTCTCTTTTGCATGGAAGGGATCTTTCCAGCGTCAAAGGACTGACCTACAGAGAAGGCGCTGAGATTTTCCTGAATCCCGACCGGGAGAAGATGGATATGAGAAAAGTGCCCTATCCCTATGACGAAGGGGAGGACCTCACCGGAAAGCTCTCCTACATCGAAGCCTCCCGAGGATGCCCCTACCAGTGCAGCTACTGCCTGTCTTCCTCGGAAAGGGACCTCCGGTTCCTTCCCTATGGAGATGTGGTAGAGCGGGTGGAGAAGCTCCTTCAGACAGGCACAAAGGTGGTGAAGTTCATCGACCGCACCTTCAACATCCATCCCGACTGCGAAGGCATCTGGTCCTATCTCATCAGCCTTCACACCGATGTGACCTTTCACTTTGAAATCTCCCCGGACCTCATCACAAAGGAGCATGTGGCGCTTCTGAAGAGAGCGCCGGCGGGCAGAATCCAGTTCGAGGTGGGCATCCAGAGCACAAGGCAAGACGTATTAGTGGCCATCAACCGGTTCATCGGATTCCGTCAGGTGCTGGAGAAGCTGAAGGAGCTGGTGAAGCTTTCAAACATCCATAACCATATGGATCTCATCGCAGGGCTGCCCTACGATACGCTGGAGAGCTTTCATGAAAGCTTCAATGATGTCTATGCCCTGAAGCCCGACATGCTTCAGCTGGGCTTTCTGAAGGTCATCAAAGGCACACCCATGGAAAGGGATGCGGAAAAATACGGCATCGTGTACAGCCCCTATGCCCCCTATGAGGTGCTGAAGACCAGCTGGATGAGCTTTACCGATCTTCGCAGTCTGCATCACACGGAAGAGGCCCTTGAAAAATACTACAATTCAGGAAGGTTTTCTGCTGCTCTGACCTATATCCTGGCGGAAGAGGAGGATCCCTACCGCTTCTATAAGGAACTGGGAGAGTTTCTCCAGGAAGGGTATAAGGGAAGAAGTCTGGGCGCCAAGGAGCAGTATCAGGTGCTATTCGAGTTTTCTCTCGCGTATCTTGCAGAAAGGGGTCGTAAACCACAGACTGTGGTGCTCAATGAGCTACTGAAATTCGACTGGCTTTCCGGAAACAAAAAGCAGTTCGTGCCGGAGTTTCTTAAGAGAAGCTACCCCGATGATAAGAATCTCAGAAGCAGGCTGTCCAAGGAGCTGGGCAGGAAGGTTCATGTGGAAATATTTCGTATGGATGTCCTGAGGTATCTTGGCTCAGGAGAAGTGGTTCTTTCTGATACTCCGGTGGTTTATGACGAGAAAAGTGGAGAAATTATCAAGAATCAGTTGATATC
This sequence comes from Clostridia bacterium, assembly GCA_009930125.1. Lineage (GTDB taxonomy): Bacteria > Bacillota > Clostridia > Clostridiales > Clostridiaceae > Proteiniclasticum. The sequence goes on from RZYZ01000192.1 coordinate 2,772, forward strand.
AGTGTGAAATTAGCGTAAACTATAATCTATGTGGTATTATATAACCTTTTAAATGATAAAGAATACATATTCCTTTTTCATGGCAGTTTTAAGGATACCATGGTAAAATTATACAGTATGATAACGTTTTGCATAATGCACAGCAAAGTAGGAACGGGGGTGATAGGATGGCAAAAGAAGCATTGGATAAAGTAAGAGAAGCGGAGCAGAAAGCACGGGATCTTACAGCAGAGGCAAGTCAGAAGGCGAGAGACATCAGGCGTGATGCGGAAATGCTCGCCGATAAGAAGTTCAAGGAAATCATGGCCATGGGACAGAAAGAGTCTCAGGCACTGAAGGAAAAGGCGATACAGGAAGGGGAAACCCTTGCGAAACCGATTCTTCAGGAAGGAAAGTCCCAGGCGGCAAAACTGGAGTCTCTTGATGTCAATGATCTTGGAGATGCAGTAAATATTATAGTAGAGAGGATTGTGAAGGCAAATGGCAATCGTTAAGATGAGCAGCTTCAGCTTATTTACCTTCGACTCGGATCGGGACAGACTTCTGCATGAACTGCAGAAGTTCGGATCTGTTCACTTTACTGATCTGAAGGCTGATGAAACCTTATCGGAAGAAGGCCTTGAAACCTTGGAAGTTCCTGCAGACCTTGCGGTCATCGATGAAGAGATCCAGAGCGTGAAATATGCGCTGGACCTTCTGAAACAGTATGACCAGAGAGAATCAGGAATAAAGGCAATGATTAAGGGTAAGGACAGCTTTACCTTCCAGGAACTGGAAGACAAAGTGTCTGAATTTGATTATGATCCCATCATTTCAAAGTTCAGAGCCCTTACTGGAAAGATTGACCATCTAAGTCAGGAAGAAATGAAGCTCAAGGCCCTCACTGAAGAACTGAGGCCTTGGAAAAAACTGGACTACGAAGTCAAGTCCTTGAGAGATTTCAGCTTCAGTGAAGTCTTTACAGGCACCGTTCCTAAAAAGCTCATGGAAAAGCTGAAGAGCGATCTGGAGCCTCTGAAAGAGACCCATTTCGAAGTGTTAAGCGAAGGTAAGGATGAAGCCTATATTTTAGGAATCACCTCTTCCACGGAAAGAGAAGAGTTCAATGAAATGCTGAGAAACAACAGCTACACCAGTCTGTCCATTCCCACAGAGGGGACACCCACTGCGGAAATGGAGAAGATCAGAGTCGAGCTCAGCAGGATGAAGAGTGAAAAGGCTGAAGTGAAGGCGGAAATCAAATCCATGGCGAATTATCTGCCTCAGTTTGAAGAGGTCTATGAGTATCTTCTGAACAAGAAACTCCGATTCGCAGCGGAATCCAATTTCCTGAAGACGGAAAATGTCAATGTCATATCAGGGTATGTACCGACAGAAAAAGCGGTGCAGTTTCGAAAAGCGGTGGAAGGCGCACAGGACAATGCCTTTTATCTGGAGATCGAAGATGCGGTGGATACAGGCAAGGAAGTGCCCATTCTTCTGAAGAATGGAAGCTTCAGTGAGACCTTTGAAAGTCTCACCACCATGTATGC
>RZYZ01000193.1 GCA_009930125.1 Clostridia bacterium
AGATATCCATCACCAGTCTATTATTTCAGCAGATCATAAATGGAATATTCGTTATCTGATTTGTATTTATGATATGTTCTCAAAGCCTTCTTCAAGTCTTCCATGTCTTTAAAAATACTATTCATCGTGCCTGAGCTCTTTATTTTCGCTATTCTATATTGGTCTTTACAATATTGACTGGGTTTTATCCTGCTTTTGTATTTTCGAGTATATGTATCAAAATCTCCATTTTTTATTATGATCAGAATTTCTATTTCCGGCCGTGTCAGCAAGTTCAGTATTTTATTACCATAACGTTCCTCATAGACTTTTGACAGCTTAAAAGCCTCCGTTCTTGAATCAATAATTCTCAATATATAGACTGGCTTTCCATAGCTGATGCTTAAATATTTTTCCTGAATGCTCTGTACTGAACTTCTCTTTACAACTTTATGATCAATGAGATCTGATCTATCAAAAATCAGCATATCGTGATCTAGTAGCATATTCATAATATCTTCTTCAGCTTTACCTTCACAGATGCATAGAATGTAAACATCTCCTTTTATGATTTCACTAATTTGCATAATAACTCCTTGACTCTGGTTATATCCTCATATTTTGGTGATGTTCCATCAATATAATTCGAGAGCAGTATGTCACTTTTCTTTATGTCATTACGATTAATTATATCGGAGTATCTTAGTGCAATTGAAGTGAACTTTTCATCACGGATCAAAACATAGATGTTATCTTTTCTGTCTACCGAATCAAAAATCTCAGAATAATGAGTAGTGAAAATCATTGTAGCTCCACTAACATTTATGTCATCATCATTAAAAATATTGATCAGTAGCTGGACCAGCTTTTTATGAAGATGATTTTCGATTTCATCAATAATCAGGTATCCACCATTTTTCATTACGAAAGCAATCTTATTCAAAATGGTGCTTCCTTTTATTGTTCCAGAAGATAAGTAGTTCTCCGCATCAAGATAAGTAGATTTGATATATCCATCTCGATCATTTTTGAATTTGATCATTAAGTCATTGCTTTCTTCATCAGATTTAATATCTTCAATACTACTATCAAACAAATTAATGAAACTCATAACACTCTTCGTTGAAGCATTGTAGAAGTTGGCGTTTGTATTAATGAGTGTATCCATTAATACGGGACCCTCTTCAACATATTGCGAAACAATGCTATCGTGGGGCTTAAGGAATTTTTTCAAAGTACTATCCATCTCTGAGCGTCTTAACTCAATTGTATTGAAAGCATTGATACTATTTTTGTTCTTGATTTCTGATTTGAACTTTTTATAAACCACTTCTTCTTTAAAATAGTATTCTTTATGTAATGCAACGTTCTTGATCCCGATGGTTGAGACAAGTCGATAGAATACACCCTTCGAATAGAAATCCACGGTCATTTCAGTATTCTCCAGTAAGATTCCCTCAGATATTTCCAGATCATTTAATCCATAGTTTCTTACGACAATTTTCAATGCTAGCTGTAATAGTTTTAATAGAGTTGTTTTACCTGACGCATTTGGCCCTGTAATACCAATAACTCTCTGTGTATATATCGTTTCGTACAATTGAGTCACCTGACTCATGTCAGATACACGATCTTTAGCAGTAAAATCTAATATTACACCATCTCTGAAAACACCGATATTCTTATATTTTATTGTTAAAATCTTCATGTTCTCACCTCAATTTATTATACCACCAATATCCGGATAATAACAGATAATATGTTTATAACCATTATTTAATTTGGAAAGAATTTTTAGAAAATCAATTGTATATTTGTTTGAGAAAGAAATAATCGTCTCTATAAACCATTTCCTCATGGTTATAGAGACGATTAAATTCTTTTCTTTATCTGATTTTCACCTTCACGATGAATTTCTCCACATCCTGAAGCTCACCTGGCGATGCATTCACCAGATGCGCATCTTCCGGAAAATAAATTCCGAAGGAGCCTTCCCCGATGTAGCTGTCCGTATAATGGGCACCATCATAGTCTCCCAGGATGAAATCATTCTCCCTGTCATACTCTGTAGTACGCACAAGATTTCTCTTTTCCGTGGTACGGATGAAATCCGTGCCTTTCAGGGTGATATGGATATCCACATAGCGCTCATGGGCTTCGTAGTGCGCCTCAGTAAGTGGAATCTGCATCGCATTCCTGTGATTCATGAAAATCTCATCCCCTTTGATGTCATGTCTCCTCCGCTCCAGACTCATCACATCGAAGGTCAGAAGAAACTTTCTGGCTTCTTCCATATTGGGGTCTTCAAAACGGTATCTTTCTAGGTTCTCCAGACGATCTGTTATCATCTATTTTTCCTCTCTTTCCTTTGTTTCTCTATCATTGGTCCATTCGTTTTCAGAGAAGATTACATCTTCCATCTTCTCTTACACCAGCTTGTCTGCAACGGCTCTGGCGGTCTTCTCCTTGTTCTCCTTGGACACCTCGAAGGTCTTCTTGAAATACTCGAAGTAGAGCACATCCAGAAGATACAGCTGGGAGATCTTCGCTGAAAGCGAACCACCCTGAAGAGGCCCCTCATTGGCTCCGCATAAAAGCGTCACATCCGCGTAGGCGGTCATGGGGGACTTTGAGAATCTGGTGATGGCAATGACGAAGGCTCCGGATTCCTTGGCCATCCTGGCCACTTCAATGGAGTCCTTGGTCTGGCCGGAGTAGGAAATGATGATGGCTACTTCTCGCTCGTTCATCTGAGCTGCCGTCATGACCTGAAAGTGACTGTCGATGATGACCTCCGCCTTGTTGGTCACACGCAGAAACTTGTTTTGCCCTTCCATGGCGGTGATGAGGGAGGAACCGATGCCGAAGAACCGGATTCTCTCCGCTGCGATGATTTTTTCCACTGCCAGATCCAGATCCTTATAATCCAGCAGATTGTAGGTCTGGTCCAGGGCACTGATGTTGGTCTGCTTCACCTTACCCGCCAGCACATCCAGACTGTCATTTAGGAGAATCTCCGTATCGATGTTTCTGGTGGTGTCGTTCTCCTCGGAATTGAGGCTCTGAGCCACCGAAATCTTGAATTCCTGGTAGCCTTTCAGGCTCAGATTCTTGCAGAACCGGAAGATACCGGACTCGCCCACTTTGGACTTTTCCGCAAGCTCTGTGATGGACATGAACATGATCTGGTCCCGTTCTTTCAGGATATAGTCCGCCAGTCTTTTTTCAGATTTGGTGAAGGAGTTGTACAGAGTGCTGATACGATCAAATATGTCTACGTTATTCATCATATTCCCCCATTAACTGTTTAGAAAAAGAGATGCTGCGCCAAGAAGTCCCGCCTTGTTCCCAAGGGATGCCTTCAGAAGCCTTACATTCTTGAAGCTGTCCATGATCAGGCTGAAGGTGTGCTTCCGGATGGCTTCAAAAGCCAGGTCCTGTTCCAGGACGCCTCCGCCCAGAACGATCAGTGCTGGATTGAAGATATGGATGATGTTCACAAGGCCATAGGACACTTCCTTGGCCCAGGCATCCAGAAGCTCTGTCATGAGCCCATCGCCTTCCTGGATTCTCTGGAAGAGCTTCCTGCCATTGTCGCAGTCCGGGTCCATCTTCATGGCTTCCTGCACCAGAATTCTTGCAGAGGCATAGGATTCATAGCAGCCTTTCTTTCCGCAGTTGCAGTCTCTTCCGCCCGGATGAATGACCATATGACCGAATTCTCCAGCGATGCCGCTTTCGCCTCCATAGACCTTCCGGTCCATGATGATGGAGCCGCCGATCCCTGTCCCGTAGGTGAGGCAGAGGAGATCTTCTGATTCCTTGCCTGCTCCAAACCAGGCTTCCCCGAGGGCTGCGCAGTTCACATCATTCTCCACCTTTACGAGCAGGGAGAACTCCTCTTCCAGCAGGGCTTTCACCTTCATCCCCGTATAGCCGGGAATGTTCTCATTAGCATAGATGATCTCACCCTTCACACTGTCCACCTGTCCTGCCGTGGAGATGCCGATGGCCTCATAGTCCTCTTCATAGGTCCGAAGAAGCCGGATGAGGTTCTCCATCACATGGCTTCCGCCTTGGGCGCTTTCCGTGGGCGCTTCCTTAAATTCAATTGTATTTCCTGTCTCTTCAATGATCGCTGCCTTGATGGATGTACCACCGATATCGGCGCAAAGGATTTTCATAGAATCACCACCTGCTTTTAATTATAAGGGAATATGTAAACTATTTCACCACACTGGCGAATCTCTTTGTGATTTCCAGAGGTCTTGTGATGGCAGAGCCTACCACAGCAGCATGGACACCCAGGTCCATGA
>RZYZ01000194.1 GCA_009930125.1 Clostridia bacterium
ATTCAGAGGTCTCCATGCAGGTTCATGGAAACAGGGCTGTTTCAGGGCGACGGAAACAAAGCTTCAAGGGTTTTTCTTAGGAAATCAGTAATCTTTCCTTAACCATTCTGTTAAAATCATGTATTATAATAATGATAAGGATAAATTTGCAGATATTGTGGGGCTAAGGATGCACTTCAGCAAGACTTTCACATAATGCCTATTTATTTATTTCGTCCTATTGTGTATAATGCATAGATGGAATTAAGTTTAAGGAGCATTGAGAATGAATAGATATTTGAATGCCTATGATGAATTGGCATCATTCCTCAGCAAGGAGGAAATTCTACTGGACGAACCCATGAAGAACCACACCTGGTTTGAAATCGGCGGTACTGCGGATATTCTTGTGATTCCCCAATCGGTGGAAAAACTGATCAAGGTGATTCATTATGTCAGAAAAAACAACATCCCCACCTTCCTCATCGGGAATGGGTCCAACCTGCTTGTAAAAGACGGTGGCATCCGAGGGATTGTCATAAAGACCGAAATGATCAATAGAATCTCTGTAGAGGGAGAAATCATCACAGCAGAATGCGGTGCACTTCTAGAAGATATTTCTGGAATCGCCTATGAGCATGGTCTCAGCGGGTTTGAGTTCGCATGCGGCATTCCGGGAACCCTGGGCGGAGCTGTATTCATGAATGCAGGGGCCTATGACGGGGAAATGTCTTTTGTTCTGGACAGTGTTCGCGTGATGACACCGGACCTGAAAGTGCTCACACTGAAGAGAGATGAGCTGGAACTGGGCTACAGGACGTCAGCGGTGAAAACCAACGGCTATGTGGTTCTGGATGCGAAGATTGTGCTGGAGACTGGCAGCAAGGAAGAAATCAAAGCGAAGGTGGACGATCTGACCCATAGAAGAGAAGACAGACAGCCGCTGGAATTTCCATCCGCCGGCAGCACCTTCAAAAGACCCACTGGACATTATGCGGGAAAACTGATTCAGGATGCGGGCCTTAAGGGCTATCAGATCGGTGGTGCTCAGGTTTCCGAGAAGCACAGCGGATTCGTCATCAACAAGGATCATGCGGAGGCCAAGGATGTGCTGGATCTCATCAGCTATATCCAGTCCACGGTGATGGACAAGTTCCATGTGGAGCTCTGCACGGAAGTGCTCATTGTGGGAGAAGACAAACAGGATATCATATAAGATTGAATTTTATGGAAGAGAGGCATGATTGTTTCTCTTTCTTTTTTTTGCCCGATTTCTGTACTGCTTACGGACAGGATTTCCTTGATTGGCCCATCTGCATGGGGTATCATCAGAGTATACGATTTCATAAGGGGGAAAACATGAATTATAAAGTACGGGAAGAAATAAAGAGCATGAAGAGATATGTGGCGGGGAAACCCATATCCGAAGTGAAGAGAGAACTGGGCATCGAGACCGTGGTGAAAATGGCCTCCAATGAGAATCCTATGGGGGCCAGTCCCAAGGTGAAGGAAGCGATTCTTAAAACTTATGAGGATGTGAGCCTTTATCCGGATTCCGGTTCCTTCGGCCTGAGACAGGAACTGTCTCAGATGACTGGTAGACCCATGGAGGAGATCTTTGTGGGCGGAGGATCTGATTCTCTCATCAAGGTCATTTCTTCCACCATGCTGAGCAGCGGAGACGAAATCATCATGGGAGAGCATTCCTTCTCCCGATACGAGGACAACGCGAAGCTCATGGGTGCTGTGGTGGTGAAGACGGACATGGAGAAGCTGGTGCTGAACCTGGATGCCATGGAAAAGGCCATCACGGAGAAGACCAAGATCATCTACCTCTGCAATCCGAACAATCCCACGGGTTCGTCCTTCGGGAAGGCGGATTTTGAAGCGTTCATCGCCAAGGTGAGCAGTGACATCCTGATCATCATGGATGAAGCATACCGGGAGTATGTCACAAGAGAAGATTATTTCGATGCGCTGGATTATCTGGATGAGTATAAGAACCTCATTGTTCTTAGAACCTTCTCCAAGGCCTACGGTATGGCCAGTCTCCGTGTGGGCTACGGGTTTGCGGATCCGGAGCTTGTGGGCTACTTCTATCGCGTGGTGGATCCCTTTGATGTGAATTTATTTGCTCAGGAAGCGGCAGTGGCTGCGCTCAGAGATCAGGCATTTCTGAAGGAAGTCATTGAAAGGAATACGGAAGGAAAGCACTACTTCTACAGAGAGCTGGAAGAGATGGGACTGCCTTATGTGGTATCCGATACGAACTTCATCCTATGGGACACGAAGAGTGATGATATGGAGATCTTCAACAGACTCATGAAGAAGGGCTACATTATAAGACCCGGCGGTTTCTTAGGCATTCCGGGGCATATCCGTGTCACCATCTCCACCATGGAGAACAACAGAGGATTCATGAAGGCCTATAAGGAGGTTCTGAAAGAAATGGAAACGGAAAAATAGAAATTCAGTTGGAGGGAACCTTTATGGACAGAAAAGATCCAAGAAAAATTTCCGGTGAAAGAAAAGGGCTGTACTATATCGGCATGGGCATGAGTGCCATCGGGGTGGTGCTGTTCTTATCCGTATTCTACTATGCGTTTGTGGGCATCGGCGGTAGCGGTATGATGGAACCCGACTTCGGTTTCATGAAGAACGGATTCATCGGGTTCATCCTCATTGGCGCAGGAGGCTTCGTCATGAATCTCGGGGCGAAAGGCGCCGCGGGATCCGGTCTTGTGCTGGATCCGGAGAAGGCCAGAGAGGACCTGAATCCCTACACTTCCGCTGCAGGAGGCATGATCAGTGATGCGCTGAAGGAAGTGGATGTGCTGAAGAAGTCGGAGGAAGAAAAGGCTGAAATCAGAGTCCGATGCAGACACTGCAGAGAACTGAACGAAGAAGATGCCAGGTACTGCAAAAGCTGCGGCAAGGAAATGTAAGAAGTCAGTCAGGGATGCGGCGGGTTGAATCAGGCTGCATCCTTCATTTTTGCTGATAATTTATGAATCGGGTAAACTTCTGCTAAAATTTGAGTAGCGCAATGGCCTGGGATGATTGAAGAAATGTGAATTGTGGTGTAGAATTGCTAAGAAAACAATAAATCTGAAACGGTTTCTGAAAATCAGAACAGTCTATATGGAATCGGATTTTACTCAAGTACAGGGAGATAGAAGAATGGTGACGATTTACGATATTGCGAAGAAGGCTGGAAGCGGTGAAATCCTCATCACTTCTTCAGATGGAACTTGAAAAAGGATCCAGAAGATTCATTGAACAGGATGTGAGAGGGCAGTACCGTTTCAACGGACAGTTCAGAAATGCCAAGGAGATCATGGATGCGCTCTCTTCGGAGACGGATTACGAGATGGCAGACATACAGAAAGTCGGCGCAATCTTCCATGAGATGTTTGAGCACCATGCCTTTACAGGCCGTTCGGGGACCTTCTACAAATATGAGGGACTCGGAAGCATCTACTGGCATATGGTATCGAAGCTTGTGCTTGCTGCTAAGGAAAACCATGAACTTGCCCTGAGAAGCGGTGAACTGGAAGATGCGGACAGACTGGCGGAGCACTTCCGTGAGCTGAAAGCTGGCATCGGTGTGGACAAATCGCCCCTTGACTATGGCGCATTCCCAAGTGACGCCTATTCCCATACTCCTGGTTTTGCAGGAGTTCAGCAGCCTGGCATGACCGGGCAGGTCAAAGAGGATTTCATCACCAGATTCAGCGAACTGGGTGTCTTCGTGTCAGAAGGAGAAATCCGATTTGATCCAAGCATGCTGTCGGAAGAGGAGTTCCTGAAGAAACAGGTGGACTGGGTCCTTCCGGAAAGAACCCTGGACATAAGGGAAAATCAGCTGGGCTTCACCATATGTTCTGTTCCGGTGATCTATGAGCTCAGCGATCATGATGCGGTATCGGTCTTTTATGAAAATGGAGACAGGTACACCTTCGAGAGCGCTCTGAAGCTCAACAGGGAAATCTCGGAGAGTCTCTTCAGACGAGACGGTAAATTTGACAAGATCATTGTGCAGATCAACAGGAAGAAAACACGGAAGAAGGCCTGATGGATCCTTTAAGAGAGTTTTCACTTAACTGATCGGCAGTACCTCAGGGGACCGGCTTTAAAAGCCGGTTCCCTTTAATATGGTGAAGAATCGGATGTCTTTTTCGGAAGGGCAAATCAGTGGAGGTGTGTCCGTCACCGATTAAGCTGTGGTATAATCATAGGTAAGAACAAGAGGAATCAGTGGTGTATATAGATGAAGATAAAAG
>RZYZ01000195.1 GCA_009930125.1 Clostridia bacterium
ATTATTTTCCCGAATTTCAGCAAAAAATATTTCTATAAGGTATAATATGAATAAATTGAGTATATCTCACAAATAAGAATCAGAACTGAAAAAAGGGGGGAATTGCGTCATCTTCTCAGGAGAGAAGCAGACGCTTTACGTATGAACAGACAATTCACATCACTACTGAAATACATAGGACTTATACTGCTGGCCATAGCCGGTGAGCTGATCATGGGCTTAACTTCCGAGAACAGCGTAGACTATTACAGCCTGGGCACCCTCATTGCGACCATTCTCGTATTCACCCTGTTTGGGGCAGTGCTTGGCGGCAATGATCTTAGTCAGTATCTCTCCTCAAGACTTCGGGTCAGAACCAGTTTCTTCAAGCTGTCTCTTGGCCTAGCAGGTCTTACCATCTTTCTCACAGTAGGCATCCTTGCACTCTTTGAACCTGGAAACAATTTCGCCCCCAATGGTGTATTTGAGTTCTTTCTGAAGAGCCCCGTGTTTACACCGCTATACCTCATCACCTGCGGATACTTCCTCGCCTGGTCCGTGGAAAAATACGACGGCATGTTCTGATTTTGCTGTTGACTTTTCCTCTGCAAGAAGGTAATATAACTCTTAATCAATAAGAAAAGCGTTGATGGGAACGAGTACTCAAAAGTCATGTCTTAAGAGAGTTTCTGGGTGGTGTGAAGAAACAGACAGCTTCTGAAGAATACATCTCTGAGCTAAGCACCCAACGGTTTATAACCAAGTAGGCTGCTTCGGGAAACTGCACCCGTTACAGTGCTAGGGTATGAATGTACCCGATAAGTTTTTCTGCGGTGACGCAGAAGATAAATCAAGGTGGTACCATGGAGCATCAGTCTTCATCCTTTTTACAGGATGAGGGCTTTTTTTATTGAAAAATAATAGAAACAGAGGGGATGGTATTTTATGGATATCGAGAAAACAATGGACATCGTAAGAAAAGGAACAGTGGAAATCATCGGAGAAGAAGATCTGAAGGAGAAGATCCTTTCAGGAAGAGTGCTGAAAATCAAGCTGGGACTGGACCCCAGCGCACCGGACATCCATCTGGGGCATACAGTGGTTTTACGAAAGCTGAAGGCTTTTCAGGACCTGGGTCATGAAGTCCACATCATCATCGGTGATTTCACCGGCATGATCGGAGACCCCACAGGGAAATCCGCTTCCAGGGTGCAGCTCACAAGAGAAGAGGTCATCGAAAACGCCAAGACCTACACCAGCCAGATCTTTGAAATCCTGGATGAGGAGAAGACCATGGTCCACTTCAACAGCAGCTGGCTCAGGAAGCTGACGCTCCAGAACATCCTGGAGCTCACAAAAACCACCACGGTGGCGAGGATGCTGGAAAGGGAGGACTTCAGAAAAAGATACGAATCCCACACCCCCATCGGCATCCATGAATTTCTCTACCCTCTGATGCAGGCCTATGATTCTCTTGCCATCGAAGCGGATGTGGAGCTGGGTGGAACCGATCAGACCTTTAATCTTCTCATGGGGAGAACCGTGCAGAAGGCGGAAGGGGCATCTCCTCAGACCGTGATTCTCCTGCCTCTTCTGGAAGGCCTGGACGGCGTGCAGAAGATGAGTAAGAGTCTTGACAATTATGTAGGCATCCATGAAGACCCGGACACCATGCTTAGTAAAGTCATGACGCTGCCTGATGACCTGATTCTCAGATACTTCACTCTGGTGACAGATCGTCTGCCCGAGGAGATTCTTGAACTCGAAAAGCGACTGGAGACGGAAAACCCGCGGGACATCAAAATGCTTCTGGCTGAGGAAATCACCGCCATGTACCATGATACAGATCAGGCAGAGTCTGCCAGAGAAAGGTTCATCCGGATCTTCACAAAGGAAGAGATTCCGGAGGACGTGAAGGAAGTCAGCGTATCAGAAGAGGGCTTCTCCTTAGGCCATGTGCTGAAGGACGAGGGCTTGGTTGAAAGCTTCAATGAATATAAAAGACTTCTTTCTCAGAATGGAATCTCCATAAACGGCGATAAAATCTCATCGGAAGAGTCTCTTCCCGCTTCCGGTTCCCTACTTGTCAAGGTAGGAAAAAGAAAATTCCTCCGGATCCTGAGAGAAGCGCAGTAGGGAAATTGTATTACGCGGGTCCATTTGCTAAAATAGAATGAAGACAATCAAAATGGATGGGATGCGGAGGCAATGATAATGGCAAACAATCAGCCCATTGGTTTTTTCGACTCAGGTGTCGGCGGAATCAGTGTATTAAAAAAGGCGATGGAACTTCTTCCTCACGAGGATTTCATATATTTCGGCGATTCAGTGAACGCCCCCTACGGGGACAAGGACCTGGAAACCATCAGGGAGCTTTCCTTTCAAGCTGTGGACTTTCTTCTGTCCTTTCAGTGCAAAAGCATCGTAGTGGCCTGCAATACGGCAACCAGCGCCGCCATCAGTGACATCCGGGCGAAGTATCCTGACCTGCCTGTCATCGGCATCGAGCCGGCTCTGAAAGTGGCCATTGACCATACCACAGACGGCAAAATCCTGGTCCTTGCCACCAACAGGACTCTCCACGAAGAAAAGTTCAGGAAACTGTCCGATCAGTTTTCCCAGTCCAGAAACATTGTGAGTCTGCCACTGCCCGGTCTTGTGGAAATCATCGAGAACGGAGAAGACTTTCAGGAAAAGAGCTATGATTATCTAAGGAAAGCGCTGAAGGATGTGGACAAGGATCTCAGCTCCGTGGTTCTCGGCTGCACCCACTATCCCTTCATCAAGCCCTCCTTGAGAAGAATCTTCAGTGAAGAGATCCTCATCGTGGACGGCAGCGAGGGTACCGCAAGGAGACTGAAGGAAGTGCTGACGGAAGAGGATCTCCTACATGAGGAGAATCATGAGGGCACCCTGCGCGTGTTCAATTCCTCGGACAGCACGAAGCTCATTGACCTGACGTACAGACTTCTTAAGGAAGACAGCGACAAGGACATCTTGTAATCAAATAAGCACGAAGCTATAGAGTTACAGCTTCGTGCTTTTTCATGTTTACAGTATTCTTTTTCCGGAAATGATGAAGTACTCCTTATCATCTCGTACACACTGGAGGCTTAGCCCCTGATCCAGAAAAGCCTCTTTCAGCACCGTCATCTTCGGCAGACGATCCTTTTCCACCACATCTCCTGCCCTTCGATGCAGCTGATTGATGGCCGCTCGGCTCTGCGAGTGACAGATGCAGAGTTTTCCGCCTGACTTGAGGAGCTGGCTCAGCATCTGTATGGCTTTCATCTTATGCTCCTTGAAGTGCGGAAACATGCTGTAGCATATGATCAGGTCAAACTTTTCCGCAAAGGGCATCTGAAGCACATCCCCATGCAGGTAGGTGATGTTTCTGCCCTTATATTTACGCTGGGCCACTTCAAGCATTTTTTCTGAAACGTCCACCGCTGTAATATGGCCATCATCAAGATGCCCCCTAAGATGCGGGATCAGCACACCGGTGCCCGTGCCCACATCCAGAATCCGATCGGAAGAACCGATGCCCATTAAATTTACAATATGGGCCACCTTATCCTGATCATGGACACAGGTCTGATCCCACTCATTGGCTCTGGCGTTGAAATAGTCTCTGTCTGATGAAGCTGTGCTTTGCATTGTCTTCGACTCCTGTCTTAAGCATATATTCCGATCTGCATTCGTATCCGGCAGGAAACTGGAACCAGATCGATCTTGCAGTCTCGTTTTCCTGGGCCTGCCACATTTTCTGGCAGACACTCCTACAGTGTACAGTTGCCCGGGATCCCTTTCAACCTCAGAATAGAACTTGTTCGATTCATGGGCAGTTTTCATGATTTCATCCTGAAATATATACTCTCCGCCCTGTTTTTTCTCAAGATGAGTCCCTACATCTCATGCTGATTTTCTTCGGAATCTCCAGGCGGAAAGCAAGTCTGTATTTAACCTGTTTTCTCCTGGATCGTTATTTTCTATCAATGGTTGACATCCCGAATCGCTGGGCGTACTATTATCATATTCCCATATAGGAATATGTGCATGTATGAAAAAAGGAATGTGATGAAATGAACGACTTACTGAATATCTTCAAAACCCTTTCAGATGAAACCAGACTGAGGATCGTGATGCTGCTGCACCATGATGAACTCTGCGTCTGTGAAATGAGCGGAATTCTGGATGTGTCCCAGCCCACCATTTCCAAGGGCCTCTCTAAGC
>RZYZ01000013.1 GCA_009930125.1 Clostridia bacterium
GCATAAGGGCAATGTGGTGGAACCGATGAAGGTCATCAACGAGCAGGGAGCAGACGCCACCAGATGGCATTTCTATACCGCTTCCATGCCATGGCTTCCTACAAGATTCTCTCAGGATGATGTGGCGGAAAGTCAGAGAAAGTTCCTTCTGACTCTGTACAATGTGTATTCCTTCTATGTGCTCTATGCGGACATCGACAATTTCAACCCGCTGGACTACAGGGACCATACCTCAGATAACGTCATGGACAAGTGGATCCTGTCCAAGCTGAACTCCCTGGTGAAGACCGTCACGGAAAATCTGGACGGATACAGAATCACCCAGGCGGCTCTTGCCATCGAGGACTTCACGGATGAACTGTCCAACTGGTATGTAAGAAGAAACCGTTCCAGATTCTGGTCCGATGAACTGACAGAGGATAAGATCAGTGCATACACGACGCTTTATAATGTGCTGGTGACCCTGGCCAAGACTGCGGCACCATTTGTGCCTTACATCGCAGAAACCATCTATCAGAATCTGGTGGTGGGCCTCGATAAGACTGCCAAGGAATCCATCCACTTCACAAGCTATCCTGAAGCGGACGAAGCCCTCATCAATGGGGACCTGGAAAAAGAAATGGGACTTGCCTATAACCTGGTGACCCTGGGCAGAAGTGCAAGAAACACCTCCAACATGAAGAACAGACAGCCTCTGTCTCAGATGCTGATTTCCGAGAAGGAGCTTCCTGAGTATTATGGAGACATCATCAAGGATGAGCTGAACATCAAGGAGGTTGTGCTGGGCGCAGATCTTTCCAAGTATGTGAACTACGAGATCAAGCCGAACCTGCCGGTTCTGGGAAAATCCTACGGAAAGATGATTCCGAAGATCCGAGCTGCCATAAACGGCATGGACCAGATGGAGCTTGCTCAGAAGGTGAGCCGCGGAGAAAATGTTTCCGTATCCATTGATGGAGAGGAAATCCTCTTAAACGGAGACAATCTTCTTGTGACCATGCAGGGGCTGGAAGGATTCGCCTTTGCCGGAGAAGGAGAGCTGGGCGTGATCCTGGATACAAACCTGACACCTGAGCTGAAGGAAGAAGGAGACGTTCGTGAGATGATCTCCAAGATCCAGAACCTGAGAAAGGAATCCGGATTCCAGGTGGCGGACAAGATCAGACTTTATGTGTCCGGAAACGAGAAGCTTACGGATATCATGAAAAAGTTCGAAGACCACCTGAAGAAGGAAACCCTCACGGTGGAAATCAGATATGATGAGAAGCACGCAGCGGAAGAGTTCAACATCAACGGAGAAACCATCCTCATCGGTGTTGAAGTGGTGAAATAACCCGAAGACAGCGTACAGATAAAAAGTTTTCAGGAGGACCGGGCTATGGATGCATAGCCCGGTCCTTGCTTTCTGAATATGTAACCTGAATATGCAATGAAAACACAGGTTAAATTTTCATGAAACATTTTCATTTTTCTCTGAAAGGTGATAAGATAGTAAAGAGAAAAGATGTAAAGGATGGAATTCTTTTACATTTTTCTGAAAAAAGGTAGAGTATTTTCAGTAAATATATATTACAATGTATATGATAAGGTTTACTGTTTAATATTTTAACCGAAATTATACAAAATATTCGTGTGTTAAGTGATATACTAATATAAAGTATTGGATTTCAGCAGAGAATGAATATTAATTTATAAATATGAGGAGTGGTAACATGGCAGCTTCAATCAAAGACGTTGCAAGAGAAGCGGGCGTATCCATCGCAACCGTATCTCGTGTACTTAACAATGTGGATGTAGTAAATGAAGACACAAAAAAGAGAGTTCAGGATGCAATCAAGAAACTGAGCTATAGACCGAATATCGTGGCAAGAAGCCTCAAGACCCAGAAGACCAAGACCATCGGTATTCTGGTTCCGGATATCTCCAATCAGTTTTATCCTGAAGTCGTGAGAGGTGCAGAGGACGTAGCGAACATTTACGACTACAACATCATCCTGTGTAACTCAGACTCCGACCTGGACAAAGAGAAAGAGTACATCCGCGTCCTGAAGGAAAAGATGGTGGATGGCATGCTCTATATGAGTTCATCCCTGGAAGGCGAGATTCTGGATCTCATCGATGAACTGGAACTGAAGACCGTTCTTGTGGAAACGAAGATTTCCGGCGGGAAACTTCCAAGCGTCACCATCGACAATAAGAAGGCCGCTTATGATGCGACCAAATATCTTCTGGAAAAAGGAAACAAAAAGGTTGCCTACATCGGCCTGAAGAAAGACAGGACCAATGCGGTATCCAGACGATACAACGGCTATGAGAAGGCACTGAAGGACAGTGGCATTGAAGTGGATCCAAGCCTTGTGTATTTCGGAGGCCTCAAAGCCGCCGACGGATACAACGGCATCAATGTGATTCTGGAAAACAGTGAAATCGATGCAGTATTCTGCGCGTCTGATGAAGTGGCCATGGGTGCTATCAATGCACTGAGAGACAAGGGGCTGGACTGTCCTAAGGATGTGGATGTCATGGGATTCAACGACAACTCCATGGCGGCTGTATTCTATCCAAAGATCTCCACCGTGGCGCAGCCTATGTATGACATGGGTTCCGTAGGCATGAGAATGCTCATCAAGATCGTGAACAACAAGCCTCTTGATGATGATCAGTATGTACTTCAGTACTACCTGGTGGAAAGAGATTCTGTAAAGTAGAGGAGTAGGATATGGGTTACGATTACAATATGGAAGAGCTTCAGAAGATGACCATTGAAACCCTGGAGCGAAGAGGAGTCACCTTAAGCGATATCGCGGATATCGTCATGATTCTTCAGAAGGGATATAAGGAGGATCTGACACATGAAATGTGTGTGGAGAACCTGATGGCGGTGCTGAGAAAAAGAGAAATCATCCATGCGGTCCTTACAGGAATCGCTCTGGATGAAATCGCCGAAAAGAAGCTTCTGCCCCAGCCTCTTCAGGAAATCGTGGAGAGCGATGAAGGACTCTATGGCATTGATGAAATACTGCCCCTTTCCATTGTGAATGTCTATGGCAGTATCGGTCTGACCAACTTCGGGTATCTGGACAAAGAAAAAATCGGAATCATCAAGAAACTGGATCGGGAAAAGCATGGCATACATGTGAACACTTTCCTCGATGACATCGTTGCGGCACTGGCTGCAGCGGCGGCTAGTAGAATAGCCCATTCTGATCGTCCGTAGAATCTTAAAGCAGTACAATTCGAAGAAAGATGCACAAGTAATTTGTGTATCTTTCTTTTTTGAGTGCAGTACAGATTTTGTGAATTACAACCTGATTCCGCGTCTGGTCTATACCCAAAAGAGTGGAATGAGACTATGATATTAGTTATGTTTATAGAACAATTTTTCCGTATCGAAAACTACGATGCGGAAACTGAACAAAAGAAGGAACCCGCACAGGGTTCACAATAGATGTCCTTTTGGACTTAGGAGGAAATAGAATTGGGCGATCGAGCTAAATTAATGAGGGAAGAGAAGATTTTCAAGCTGTTCTTGAGATTTTCCATTCCTGCCATCATCGGGATGATCATACAGTCCCTATATAATATTGTAGATAGAATATTCATCGGAAATATTCCGGTGACAGGAGGCCTTGCCATCAGCGGCATCGGTGTAATCCTGCCCATCACGTTCATCATCATGGGATTTTCCATGCTTTTCGGTATCGGTTCCGGTGCGAACATATCCATCAAGCTGGGACAGAACAAAAAGGATGAAGCGGAACAGATCTTCGGAACGGGCTTCTTCATGCTGGTGGTCACAGGCCTTGCCATCACCGTCATCGGACTTCTGTTTCTGGATCAGATCGTCAACCTCTACGGAGCAGACGACACCATAAGGTCCTATGCTACAGGCTATTTCAGAATCATTCTCTACGGGAATGTGTTCAACACCATCGCCTTCGGTCTGAACAACATCATCAGAGCAGAAGGAAATGCTAAAATCGGGATGTTGACTATGGTCATCGGTGCCGTAACCAACATCATCCTGGATCCGATTCTGATCTATGGACTGGACATGGGGGTTGAGGGAGCAGCGCTTGCCACAATCATTGCACAGTTTGCAAGCTTCGTATGGACCATGAGATACTTCCTGTCCGGCAAGAGCATGCTTGCGCTTCATAGACACTATATCCGATTCAGAAAGGAAACCGTGCTGATGATCATGTCCATCGGGTCTTCCCCTTTTGCCATGCAGGTGGCAGGAAGCGTCATCGGGATCCTTTTAAACAGAAGTCTTTCCGAGTATGGAGGCTCGCTGGCCATTGGTGCCTATGCCGCCATCAACTCCGTGGTAATCCTGTTCTTCATGCCGATATTCGGTATGAATCAGGGGCTGCAGCCCATCATTGGCTTCAACTACGGTGCGAAGAATTACAGCAGAGTCAAAGGTGCGCTGAAGGTAGGGATTCTGTCGGCCACACTTGTAAGTGTTGTCGGATTTATCTTCATTCAGACGATACCACATGTGTTCATTAACTTCATCTCCAAGGATCCCGAAATCCGTGAAATGGGTGTGCTGGGTCTTCGAAGATTCATGCTGGCCATGCCGGTCATCGGGATGCAGATCATCAGTGCCAATTTCTTCCAGGCCATCGGCCAGGCGAAGAAGGCATTCTTCCTGTCCATGTCGAGACAGGTGATTTTTCTGATTCCGCTGATCCTCATTCTACCCAGATTCTACGGCCTTGTGGGTATTTTCACTGCAGCACCCATCGCTGATAGTGTAGCCACTGTTACCACTGCTGTGGTACTCTACTTCCAGATCAGAACCATGAACAAGGAAGAACAGAATTTCAGAGAACACAGAATGGAAGAAATCGAAGAAAGAGTAGAAAAGAAGCTTGGTGTAGAAATATAACAGGCAGATAAGAGAAATAGAGCATAGACGTCATGGCGAAATCAGGTGATTTCATCATGACGTTTTCTTTCGCTGATTTGTGAGAAAATTGTCATTTTTTCAGAAGAAGTTCGGGATTCTACTTTCTTTCTTCAGTATAGTATGCGTATAATACCATTATAAGAAAAGATTGAAATGCTATAGAAAAAGAAGTGCGCTTATCGGATCAATCTCCAGGAAAGAGAACGAAACAGCTTCGCTGGAACATGGGAAGTCAAAGAGAAGTGTCACAAGCTGAGTGGATTTCAATCTGGACCAAAGGGGAGGATAATTATGGAACTGGGCATTGCCGCAGGGGTCATACTGATCCTGACGCTGGAGTTTCTTAGGTCCGTCAGGATGATCAGAAACAACAGGGAAGAGATTACGAGACTTGAGAAAAGGATCATGGAACTGGAAAATCTGTTGAAAGAGGAAGGCTGACTTTAAGTTTTCCCATAGAGAAGAAAGGATGGAAGAATAATGAGAACAAAAGAAGAATGGATCAGGAATCTTCGTCTGATTCCGCATCCCGAAGGGGGATACTACAGACAGACGGATCGATCCGAGGAAGTGTACGGGGAAAAGAGTCTTCCTCTCTACACCAACATCTACTTTCTGCTTACGAAGGAAAGTCCCTCGCACTTTCATAGGCTTACATCGGATGAGCTCTGGTTCTATCATGGGGGCAATGCGCTGACCATTCATTCCTTAAAACCAGATGGCACCTATGAGAAAAATATACTGGGCCTTTCAGAAGGGCAGCTTCTTCATCATACTGTACCCGCAGGAGAGATCTTCGGATCCACAGTGGAGGAGGGCTATGCACTGGTCAGCTGCACCGTGGTACCTGGTTTCGATTTTTCGGATTTCAGGCTTTTCACAGAAGAAGAGCTTCTGAAAGAATACCCGCAGCATGAAGAAATCATCCGAAGGCTTTCCATCAGAAAATAGAAAAAAGTACCTGAGAAGAGGATCCAGACTACAAGGATAGCAATGAAGAAAGGCAGGTAGTGGTTATTTCAGCGTGGATATGAGATTAGGAGGGATATTAATGAAGACAGTGAAACTGGTTCTTCTTTCCATAGCATCCTTGATGCTCATGGCGGGATGCTTCGCAATGGAATCTGAAAGGTCAGAAGAAGTGGATAATGGGAATCAGGAGCCGATCATAGTGGAGAGCGGTTCTGATGAGACAATCAGCAGACTGGAAGAGAAGATTCAAGAGAAGAACGAAGAGATCAAAGTGCTGGAGGAGCTAAACCGTCAGTATGCTGCGTTTCTGGAGTCTTCCATGGAGCAGATGGATGAGGAAGAACTGAAGAGCCTTGCTAGGCTGAAGCACCGTTATACGCTGATAATCAATGGAGAGGTGCATGAGGATGGACAAGTCGTTACGCTTCCTGAAGGTCCTGTGGAAGTGAAGATCCGATCTGAAATGCTGCTCGACATCAATCTTCCGCAGAAGATGGAGTCCGCAGGCACCTTGACGGGAAACGTAGACGAGCACATAAGCTTCAGAGAAGTGGACCCGGAAGAGATGGTTGTCACCGATGGAACCCATGTGCAGGCATTCATCTATACCTTCAGCAAGGAAAAGCCCCTGGAGAGGGTCACAATCTATCTGTCGGATGAGCTGAAGAGCCATCTGGGACTGGATGGAAATGAGATTGAAATAAACATTGTGAAATAAGGTGTCACTCAACCTGAACTCTATGTTGTAAAGAAAGCAGCTGCAAAAAGGATTTGTTTGTAATCAATGTTACAGATGGAATATTTTCTCAACATTGTACAAAATAAGTGTGTAGAGTTCAGATTGTATTACACAATTGCAGATTTGTATGAGATAAACACAATTTATTGGAGGTATTTAATGGCCAGCTTATTTGATGAAAGGGAAAAAAGTCCCTTATTCCAATTAACATTTATTCTTTTCATCGTCGTACTCATGGCACTAAATAATAATGAGAAAATAGCAGATATTCCTTATGCGTATATTTCTTTCAGATTAATTCAAATCACTTTCAGTATATATGTATTATTGAATGTTGCTTTTTTGCTGAAAGATAAATTTAAAGAACAAAAAAATAGAAAACCAGCAGAGAAGATCCGGGTTTTCTTTATAGCTCTGTTTTTAATTCTACTTGTATTTGTTACGATTGAATCAATAATTCATATAATTTCATATATTAGATTGAATCTATTTTGAATACTTTAAGGCGAATGTTCATTCAGAAGTCCCTCGCTACAAAAAACTGACAGGTGACAGAGCAGAGGATATATTAAACCTGATTGAAAAATATAATAGAAAACTGAACCCATAGTAGTCACTGCAACTGACCTTGAGAGAGGAGGAAAAGAATGGAAAAATTCATATTCATGTACCTGATTCTGATACCGGTATTCGCAGCCATACCGCTTCTGATTCTGTATTTCATCATCAAGCTGGCTGTGAAAAATGCGATTAGAGAACTGAGAAAAGAAAACACATTATAGTGGACCGAAATCTCTCATGAATGGAGAAGAGTAAAATGAAGCATTTAGGCACGAAAGAACTGGAAACGGAAAGACTTCTGCTTCGAAGATTCAGACAAGATGATGCAGAAGCCATGTACAGAAACTGGGCCAGCGATCCGGAGGTCACAAAATATCTCATGTGGCCGACCCATAAGAACATCAATGTATCCGAAACGGTGCTGGAGGACTGGGTGGAGAACTATGCCGATAAGACCTATTACCTGTGGGCCATTGTCCTGAAATCTGAAGGTCCTGAGCCCATCGGCTCCATCAGTATCGTTAGGCAGGACAAGAACGTCAAGATGGTCCATGTGGGCTACTGCATCGGAAGAAAATGGTGGCATCAGGGCATCACGTCAGAAGCCCTGGACAGGGTGGTCCGCTTCTTCTTTGAGGAAGTACGGGTGAACCGTTTTGAATCCAGATTCGATCCGAGAAACGCCAATTCAGGAAAGGTCATGGAGAAATGCGGTCTCCTTTATGAAGGAACCATGAGACAGGGTGACTGGAACAATCAGGGCATCTGTGATTACTCCATGTACGGACTTGTGCGGGATGACTATGAGAAGAATAGAAATCTGTAAAGGAGAATGCTCATATGAAGAAGAGTGCAGCAGCCCTACTCCTCCTGATTCTGTTGCTTACCATGGGATGCACTGGTCAGGTGAGGTCCTCCTTCGAGGAGAAGGACCTGAACACCGTACCCGGTATAGCGCTTGGTAGGGTGGTTCAGGACGGAAACATGCTGACGTATACGCTGTCGAACTATGCTGGGGAAACCATGTGGTATGGAGCCGAGATCCGTCTGGAAACAGAAAAACGTGGGGAGTGGTATAAAGTGCAGCCCGTGGCGGATTTCACCGCAGAGATTTACGGACTTTCTTCCGGCAGCGAGAAGGGGATGCGGCTCAATCTAGGCAGCTTCAAGGACATGAAAAGTGGAACACACAGGCTCATCAAGACCTTCTATCTCACAGAGTACAATGAGTTGAGAAAGATGGAAGAACCCGGGAAAGAGATGTATCATGTTTCCTGTGAATTTGAAATCAAAAAGTAAGAGCTGAGGAGGAAATAGAATGATGAAGTATTTCATAGGGTGGATCGGATGCAGTGCAGCATCAGGATTTCTTTTGTATACCATCGTATCGGCCATCAGCCGAACGACATTCACGTATATCTTCCGTGAATTTGAAATCATGCTGATGCTGATCGGTTTTTCAGCGCTGCTGTCTACAGTGGTGGTGTGCACGAAATATCTGTCTGACAAAATGAATACCGAGAAATAGCATTTCAAACCTATATAGAAACAAGAGAAAGAGCCTATGCAGATCCGGAGCGTCCGGCACTCTGCATAGGCTCTTGTTTTCAGTTTCAGGAAGCTTTTCTATACTTCAAACTGCGCATTGTACAGTTTTTCGTAGAAGCCCTTCTTTTTAATGAGCTCTTCATGGGTTCCTGTTTCCACGATGTCTCCCTCATTCATGACCAGAATCACATCCGCGGTGCGGATGGTGGACAGTCTATGGGCGATGACAAAGCTGGTTCTGCCCTTCATGAGCTCTTCCATGCTTTCCTGAATCAGCACTTCCGTTCTCGTATCCACGGAGCTTGTGGCTTCATCCAGGATGATGATGGAAGGGTCCTTCAGGAAGACTCTGGCGATGGTCAGAAGCTGTTTCTGGCCCTGGCTGATGTTGGATGCTTCTTCATTGATCTCCATGTCGTACCCGCCAGGCAGGGTCTTCACGAAGTGATGGACATAGGAGGCCTTGGAGGCTTTTACCACATCCTCGTCGGAGGCGTCAAGCTTACCATAGCGGATATTATCCATGATGGAGCCATGGAAGAGCCAGGTGTCCTGAAGCACCATACCGATGGTCTCACGGAGATCTCTCCGGTTCATCTGACGAATGTCGATGCCGTCCAGGTGAATGGTTCCGCTGTTCAGCTCATAATACCGCATGAGGAGCTTCACAAGAGTGGTCTTTCCGGCACCGGTGGGGCCCACGATGGCCACTCTCTGACCGGGTTTCACATCCAGAGTGAAGTCCTTGATGATGATCTCATCTTTCTTATAGCCGAACTGGACATGTTCGAAGGATACAGCGCCTTTAACTTCATCGGGGTTCACGCGGATGCCTTCCTCCTCTTCGACCTCTTCTTCCTCCAGGAATTCGAAGATTCTTTCAGAAGCGGCTACGGTGGACTGCAGCACGTTAGAAATCTGTGCCACCTGGGAGATGGGCTGGGTGAACCGCCTGATGTACTGTATGAAGGACAGGATATGTCCCACCTTGATGGTTCCTCTGATAGCCAGATATCCACCTACGATGGAGACAAATACATAGCCCAGGTTTCCTACAAACATCATGATGGGCTGTGTCAGCCCGGAGAAGAACTGAGATTTCCATGCGGATTTCTGGAGTCTTTCATTGATCTCGCTGAATTCCTCCACGGCTTTTTCTTCCCGGTTAAAGGCCTTCATGATCACATGACCACCATAGGCTTCCTCCACGTATCCGTTGGCTTCCCCGAGGAATTTCTGCTGCTCTTTGAAGAATCTCTGGGACCGCTTGATGATGGTCACCATGAGTCCCATGCTGATGGGCAGGATGAGCAGTGCGATAAGGGTCATGGGGACACTGATGGACAGCATCATGATCATGATTCCGATGATGGTGGTCACCGAGGTGATGATTTGTGACAGAGACTGATTGAGGCTCTGGGAAACGGTATCCACATCATTGGTCATTCTGGAAAGAACGTCTCCGTGGCTGTTCTTATCAAAGTATTTCAGCGGCAGATTACTGATCTTATCGGAAATGCTGGTTCTCAGGTTATAGGATACCTTCTGGGCAACCCCTGACACAATGAAGTTCTGGATGAAATTCAGAATGGCAGAGATCACATACAGTCCCAGAAGCATCAGAAGCGTCCTCTGGATGCTGTCGAAATTGATGCCTTCCCCTGTACCGGCCACTTTTCTCTGTAGTCCTTCGAAGATCTCGTTGGTCACATCCCCGAGGATTCGGGGTCCGAGAATTGCGAAGACGGTGCTTCCGATGGAGAAAATCATCACGAAGACCAGCGGCAGCAGGTAAGGTTTCAGGAAGGTGCGAAGCTTCCGGAAGGTGTCTTTGAAGTTTTTGGGCTTATCGCCCATGGCACCGGGGCCCGGATGTCCGAAGCCTGGTCCTCTTGGGCCTTTCATCGGAGTCTTTGATTCTTTGCTCATGATGCTATCTCCTCCTTTGAAAGCTGTGATTTGGCAATTTCAATATAGACCGGACAGTCTTTCAGAAGCTCCTCATGGGTGCCCTGTCCCACGATTTTTCCTTCATCCAGTACGATGATGCGGTCTGCAGTCTTGATGGTGCTGATTCTCTGGGCGACGATGATGACGGTGTTGTTGACTTCCTTCTTCAGGGTCGCTCTCAGCTTCGAATCGGTCTTATAGTCCAGTGCGGAGAAGCTGTCATCGAAGATGATGGCCTCCGCATCCGTAGCCAGGGCTCTGGCGATGGAGAGCCTCTGCCTCTGTCCGCCGGACACATTGCTTCCGCCCTGGGCGATGGTGAAGTCGAATTTGTCTTCTTTTTCATTGATGAAGTCTTCCGCCTGGGCGATCCGTGCAGCTTTTTTCATCTTTTCGTCGCTCATGTCTTCATCGGCATACTTGATGTTGGTCTCTGCGGTGCCGGAGAAGAGGATGCCCTTCTGGGGTACATAGGAGATTCTTCTGCGCAGCTCCTTCAGCGGGATGTCCTTGATGTTGACACCATTGAGGAGTATCTCTCCCTTGGTCACATCATAGAATCTTGGAATCAGGTTCACCAGGGTGGATTTACCTGAACCGGTGGAGCCGATGAAAGCAGTGGTCTGACCGTTGTGGGCTTTAAAGGAGATGTTCTCCAGAACACAGTCCTCAGCACCGGGATACTTGAAGGAGACATCCTTGAACTCGATTTCTCCTTTGATGCCGACAGGCAGTGTCTTAGGCACTGCGGGATCCAGTATGGAGACCTTCTTGTCCAGCACTTCTCCGATTCGGTTCATGGAGACCATGGCTCGAGGCAGGATGATGGAGACCATGGATAGCATGAGGAAGGACATCATGATCTGCATGGTGTACTGGATGTAGGCCATCATGTCACCTACCTGCATGTTCCCCAGGTCCACCTGGGTGGAGCCTACCCACACGATGAGAATGCTTAAGGCATTCATGATGAGCATCATCAGGGGCTGCATAATGCCCATGAGTCTGGATACGAAAAGATTCGTCTTTGTCAGGTCCTTATTGGCCACATCGAACTTCTTCTCTTCATGTCTTTCCGTGTTGAAGGCTCGGATGACCATGAGGCCCACCAGGGAGTCTCTCACCACCATGTTCACCTTATCCACCAGAGTCTGCAGTTTCTTGAACTTGGGCAGAGCCGTGCTGAACATGATGACCACCACCGTCAGGATGGCCATGACGCCTACGGCGATGACCCATGCCATGGACCGGTTGGTGTTCAAGGCCTTGATGATACCACCGATACCCAGGATCGGTGCAAAGAATACCATTCTCAGGAGCATCACGGAAAACATCTGGACCTGCTGAATGTCATTGGTGCTTCTCGTTATGAGGGATGCGGTGGAGAAGTCGCCATACTCTTCCGTATTAAAGGAAGCCACTTTTCTGAAGAGGGACGATCTCAGGTCTCTTCCCAGGAAGGCGCTGACTCTGCTGGCGATGAAGCTCACAGAGACGGCCACCAGCATGGCGAGAAAGGCGATACCGATCATCTGAAGACCGGCCATGAGTACATAATTGGTCTGAATCCTGTCAAGGTCTGCGCCCAGTGATTCATACTCTCCTCTGGTGTATAAAGTGGCCGTCTGCGTAATGGCCGCTTCAGGCAGGATGGAGAGTTTTTCAAGGACAGTGTCTATGAAAGCTCTTTTCTCGGCTTCAGGCATCATGGAGATGGCCTGGATGGGAGAAACGCCAGCAGGGAGCTGGGAAAAATCTCCGCCTGGAATCAGGGTCTTTGCCTGCTCCACATCTCGCAGCCCATACATCATGAGTAGATAGGGATTGAGATAGTCTAAGGAGGCATCTTCTGTTTCCGGTGTGAGCCTGTATACAGGCTCCTCTGAAATGCCCGGATATTTCTCCAGAAGATCCGGATCCTCCCCTTCGAAGAGGGTGTAGGTCTCCCGGAACTTTTCGGTTTCTTCCTGGGTCATAAGATGCTCCAGAAGTGTCACTTCACTTTCACGGAGCACTTCAGGGTAGGGGGACTCAATGCCGCCCTGCTGAATGCCCACGTTGACGATCTTTGACATATAATCAGGAAGAGATAATTCAAGGGCAGCCTGAGCAAACAGCAGTGCGATGACTACCAGAATGTGCAGACTGTATTTCTTTAAAAATGACATCAGTTTTATCATATCAGGTCTCTCCTTTTGCGATGATCGATAGTACCCGCAAAACGGGCTTAATATCCTATTCATTATATTTTAGAGAAAGTTATAAGTCAATAATAATTATGAATTCATAAATAGTTATTGCAAATCGTCGTTTTTCTCCTTATAATCTAATAGAAGAAACGACTTGAAGATAAAGTGAGGAGAATACATTTGGGAAAGAGAGAGATAATGAAGGAAACAGGCGACAACATACTCAGTATGACCGTTGTCATGCACAGTAAGTTCGTGAATTTCCAGACCATATCAAAAACCTGTGAAGTGCCTCAGAGCTATATCCGGGTGCTGTTCATACTGAAGAAGTTCAGAGAAATGACCATGTCCGAAATGGCGAAGATCATGGTGATCTCAAAGCCTAATCTCACTCCGGTCATCGACAGGCTCATCGAAGACGGCTATGTGGAGCGCAAGCCCGGTCCAAAGGATCGGAGAAAACTGGTGGTTTCCCTCACGGATTCCGGCAGAGACTATCTGGAAGAGGTGGAGGACAAAGTGAAGGGAAATGCAGCGGATAAGCTGGAAAGTCTTTCTGAGGAGGATCTTAAGGAGCTCAATGAGGCGTCTCTGAAAATCGTGGAAATCATCCGGAAACTGAAATAACAAGAGGAAGAGAAGGGCCCTTTAGGATCCTGTTTCTCTTCCTCTTTCGACTTTCTGATGATATTTCTTTCAGCGGTACTGCTTCTACTTGAGTCAGATTCCCAGCATATCCAGAAAGGGACTGATATCGATGACTCCCTGCAGATCCAGATAGTAGGCAATAAAGAATAGAATACCCACAGTCAGTACAAATTTGAATGCTGATTTCATGATTTTCAGGACGATGACGATGGCGAAGAACGCCAGGGCGATGACGATGAAATCCAAGGGACGCGCCTCCTTTAAGACAAGTTTAATTATAAAAGCTTATAATCCATTATAGCACAAGGTTTCATGAATATTGTGCGTGTTTCTTTGTTAAATAGGTAGAGGTGAAAACAATGAAAATGTTGATAATAGAGGACGATAAGCTCCTGGCGGAGTCCATAGCAGATTACCTTTCTGACAGTTTTTCTGTGGATCTTGCCCGTGATGGAGAAGAAGGCCTTTATGAGGCAGAAAAGGATATCTACGACTGCATTCTTCTGGACATCATGATGCCGGAGATGAACGGCTACGAGGTGCTGGAGAATCTCCGTAAACAGGGCATCACGACGCCTGTCATCATGATCACGGCAAAGGATGGTCTGGATGACAAAATCAAGGGACTGAAACTGGGTGCCGATGACTACATCGTGAAGCCTTTCTTCAGAGAAGAACTCCTGGCCCGAGTGGAAGCGGTTCTTCGAAGAAGCGGCAGACTCATGGACATCGCAACCATAAAATACAAGGATCTGACGCTGGAGCGAAAATCCAAGAGAGTCTTTCTGAGGGACAAGGAGATCTTCCTCCAGGGTAAGCAGTATGATCTTCTGGAGTATCTCATCTCCAACAAGGACACCATCCTGACCAAGGAGCAGATTTTCGACAGAATCTGGGGATTTGATTCCGACACAATGGTCAGTGTCGTGGAAGTCTATGTGTCCAATCTCAGAAAAGCGCTGAAAAATTACGGATATACACTTCCTATCAAAACCGTCAGGGGATTAGGATATATGTTCTCTGTGGAGGAAGAATCGGATGAAGAAGAAAAAGCTTAGGATCATCATCGGGTACGTTTCCGCCTTCTTCATCATCATTCTGCTCTTTGCGGTGAGCATCTTCATGTTTGTTTCCACCAATCAGATCAGCAAGGTGGACCAGGACCTGATGCTCTTCAAGTCCGCTGTGCAGCGGGTCTATGACAGAGAACTCAAGGTGGCGCTTCCGCTGAATCCCAAGACCATCACCATCGTACGCGACAAGGATGGCAGACTGGACTCGGAATTCCCGCTTACGGAATTCTATCAGGATGGGCTCAGTGAGATTCAGGATATTCCGCTGGAGGAGATCCGAACCATCTCCTACAAAGGAGGTCACTACAGAACCATCCGCTTCAATCTATTTCTGGAAGATGAACTGAGAGAGGTGCAGGTGCTCTACAACATCGATTCGGATATCAGAGTGCTGAACAGCCTGAAGAAAATTCTCATAAACGGAAGCATTCTCATCATCCTTACATCCATCGGTATCAGCTATGTGCTGGCCAACGCCACCATACGGCCCATGAAAGAATCCATCGAGAAGGAGAGGGCATTTCTTCAGGATGCGTCTCATGAACTGAGAACGCCCATTGCGGTGATACAGAGTCGTCTGGAAGGACTGCTTCGTAATCCGGAAGAGAAGATCATCGACAAATACGAGTACATCGAACCGGCTCTTCGGGAAAGCAGGAGAATCTCCCGAATGGTCTCCAATCTGATGATTCTCACCAGAGCTGATGCAGGAGCGACCCTTGATAAGGTGGAGCGGTTTGACCTCAGAAAACTGGGCGATGACATCGCCATCATCTATGGAGAGTTCGCCATGATTCAGAATAAAAGGTTCCGCTATGTTCCACCTTCCGAAGAGGTGGTCATCGAAGGAAACTATGAGAATCTGCATCAGCTTCTGATCATCCTCATGGATAATGCCCTGAAGTACACCAAGGATGAAGGCGTCATAGAGCTTGCCATATCCTCTTCCAAGGACAAGGGAATCATCCGTGTCATGGACAACGGTGTCGGCATCAAGGAAGAGAACCTGGACAAGGTCTTCACCCGGTTCTTCCGAGAAGACAAGGCGAGAAACAGAAACAACGGTGGAACCGGTCTTGGCCTGTCCATCGCCAAATGGATCACGGACTGTCATGGCGGAACCATCACCGCCCAGAGAAGAAAAGAGGGTGGCACCATCATCGAGGTGCAGCTGCCCAAGGAAAACAGAAACCGAAACGGGAAACCGAAGGAAAAAGCGTAAACAGCAGAGCTGTCTGGAGAAGACTGATTGGCTTATCAGTCCGATCCGGATGGCTTTTTCTATTTCCATGAATTGGACGAGAAGTACGCTTCTCCGAAAGAGAACCATTGGCAATTCCAGCAATTAAAGATATAATATACCGGAACTTAAAATGAAAGAGAACAGCGCATGCACAATTATAAGAGGGAAACGGGGAGAAGAGAGATTTGGGAAAATATAAAATCGGACTGATCAGTCTCGGCTGTGACAAGAATCGTGTGGATTCGGAAATCATGCTGGGTATGCTGAAGAATAAATATGAGATCACAGAGGATCCGAAGGAAGCGGAGATCATCATCGTCAATACCTGCGGCTTCATCGAAAGCGCCAAGCAGGAATCCATCGATACCATTCTGGAGATGGCGGACTACAAGAAGCATCATAACTGTAAGCTCCTCATGGCTACAGGATGCCTGACCCAAAGGTATGGCGAGGAGCTTCTGACGCTCATGCCGGAGCTGGATATCATTCTAGGGGTGAACAATTACGGCTTCCTGGACCAGTATGTGGAGAAGTTCATCGAATCCAGAGAGAAGATTATGGCCATCGATTATCTGGAAGAAGGAATCAATGAAGGGGAGCGTGTCCTCACCACAGGATTCGGCCAGACGGCGTACCTTAGAATTTCGGAGGGCTGCAGCAATTTCTGCACCTACTGCATCATTCCGAAGATTCGCGGAAAATACAGAAGCAGACCCATGGAGAACATTCTGGAAGAAGCGAAGATCCTGGCAGAAGGCGGCGTATCGGAGATCATCGTGGTGGGACAGGACACCACAAGATACGGCACCGATATCTACGGAAAGAAGTGTCTGACAATGCTCCTTCAGAAGCTCAAGGAAATAGAAGGCATCCGCTGGATCCGAGTGCTGTATCTCTATCCGGAAGAGTTTGATGATGCACTCATCGCTGAAATCAGAGACAACGAGAAAGTGGTGAAGTATCTGGATCTGCCCATTCAGCATATCAGTGATAGCGTACTGAAAAGAATGGCCAGAAGAACCACCAAGGAGGGCATTCTGACCCTCATTGAAAAGCTCCGGATGGAAGTGCCGGAGATTGTGCTCAGGACCTCTCTCATTGTGGGATTCCCACAGGAAACGGAAGAGGAGTTTAATGAGCTCTATGACTTCGTGAAGGAAGTGAAGTTTGATAAGCTGGGCGTCTTCACCTATTCCAAGGAGGAAGGCACAGCGGCAGCGCTTATGAAGGGTCAGGTGAAGAAGGCGGACAAGGAAAAGAGACTGGATCTCATCATGCGAAGACAGCAGGAAGTCAGCATAGAAGTCAACGAGAAGAAAATCGGAAGAGTTTACGAAGTGCTGGTGGAAGGCCTGGATGAGAACGGATACTACGGCAGAAGCTTTGAGATGGCACCGGAGATTGACGGCATGGTCTTCATCGAATCGAAAGAGGAACTCATGGTGGGTTCCTTTGTGAAGGTCGTGATCCGGGAAGCCATGGAGTATGATCTGGTGGGCGAGCCTGCAGCATCCCTGTAGTATGAAGGCTTAGCAGAACCCTCTGGTCCCGATCCGGGAGAAGAGACAGAAGTCCTTGAAGTCAAGATGGAGAATAAAAGCCTGTGAAACAGAAAAAGGGCATTGGTACGCTTAGGGTACCAATGCCCTTTAAAATCTTCTTTTTTCATGAGCGGCCCCGCCTGATCTCTATCAGCCTTCCAGAATCTCCTCCAGTGCTTCCATGTCGAGAATTTCGATGCTCCGCTGACCGGAAAGAGCCAGGATTCCTTCCTCCTGCATGCTGGAGAGCTTCCTTGAGAGTGTCTCCTGGGAGGTTCCGATGATGCTGGCCAGGGTCCCTTTGCTGAAGGGAAGCCGGAAGGCATTCATGGAGAACTCTCTGGAGAGGTCCAGAAGATACTTGGCGATTCTCTGCTCCACATCGTACAGGCCCATGGATTCCACAATGTCCAGAACCTGCACATTCTTCTTGGCATATTGAGCCAGAATCTTCAGCCCCATCTCCGGATGCTCCATGAGGAGATCCCTGATGTCGGAGCCTTTGAGGATGCAGATGTTGGTCTTTTTCATGGCCTCCGCGGAGTTCATGATGGGCTTCTGGTCAAAGAGTGCATGTTCGCCGAGGAAGTCCTTGGGTCCCAGCACATGGAGAATCTGCTGCTTTCCCTGGCTAGACAGCTTGTATATTTTCACTTCTCCGCTATTGATGATATAGAGATTGTCTCCAGGATCACCAGGGGAGAAGATGATCTCGCCTTTATCATAATTTCTGTGTATGGATTTCGAGAGAATGAGATTTTTCTGCTCTATGGATAGGGAATCAAAGAGACTGATTTTATCCACACATGTGACGCCGTTTTTTCGGCAGCTGTCACATGAGCATCCGCAGCCTGTTTCTAATAGCATGGGTTTCACCTGTCCTTTATTTATCCTGATTTATCTAAAGATAGTAAACCACGTATGACAATAATTATCAACAAAAAAACAGAATGCGGATGCATTCTGTTCCCATTTAGAGGATTCCCTCTTTCTTCAGCAGTGATTCAAGACTGGTTACTTTTTCAGATAGGGTTCTGAACTTCTCTTTGATGAGTTCCTGCTCTGGTCCTTCTCCTAGAATCGCTTCCATGTCTGTTACTTCTGTCAGTGCATCTTCGATATCCTTGTTGATGGCATCAATGATTTCTTTTTTCATGCTTCACCTCTAATTTAATTCTTCCTGTTCTGGTTCCTGATTCATGGCGCCGATGAAAGGAGCTCTGAAAGAAAATTCTCTTTCATGACCACAGTTTTCACAGACACAGTGGGTAATATTTTCAGGTTTCCCGTTTTCAAAGGTGAGCCCTACAGATTCTGTCAGGTAATCTCCACCACAGATTTCGCACGGGGTGTTGTTGATGACTATATATTCACTTTCCACGAATTTCATTACTTCATTTAAATTCACTAGTTTGCCTCCCTTAGGAATAATTCTTCACTATGTTAGCACTAAGATTCATTTAATGCAACAAAGAAAACTGGGCTAATTGACACTCCCACAGCTAAAGCAATGGGATTCTTGGGTGATTAAACGCCAGTCTGTTTCCAGTAGGCGAGTATGACCCCAAGCTGAGGGCATGCCA
>RZYZ01000196.1 GCA_009930125.1 Clostridia bacterium
GCGGATTGAAGCCCTACGTAGCGCTGTACTCCACTTTTCTTCAGCGAGCCTATGACCAGCTGATTCATGATGTCTGCATTCAGAAACTGGACGTCACGATCTGCATCGACCGTGCCGGTATCGTGGGGGATGACGGAGAAACCCATCAGGGACTTCTGGATCTGTCCTTTCTTACTCCGGTTCCGAATCTGACCATTATGGCACCGAAATCACTGGAAGAGCTCCGGCATATGATGTATTATTCAGAGCATTTCAAAGGGCCTTTGGCCATCCGTTACCCGAGAGGAACCGATGAGGCTGAGTATCATCCGGAGCCGCTCAAGGACTTCACTCCTGGCAGATTCGAAGTGATGAAGGAAGGTGGAGACGGATATCTCTATGCCACAGGAAAAATGGTATCCAGAGCCGTGAAGCTGTCTGAGATGCTGAAGGAAAAGGGAATGAGTTTTGGGGTGGTGAACGGCTGTTTCATCAAGCCTGTGGACCATGAACTGATCCGAACCCATCTGGACAAAGGGCTGAAGATCATCACCTTGGAAGACAACATGCTTCATGGGGGATTCGGCAGCATGATTCTGGAAAGCGCCATGGGGCATTTCATGGCTGGAAACATTCTGAGATTCGGATTTCAGGACAGCTTTGTCGAGCAGGGCACGCCAGAGCTTCTCTACGAAGCCTACGGGCTGGGATATGAGGAGA
This sequence comes from Clostridia bacterium, assembly GCA_009930125.1. Taxonomy (GTDB): domain Bacteria; phylum Bacillota; class Clostridia; order Clostridiales; family Clostridiaceae; genus Proteiniclasticum. The sequence goes on from RZYZ01000196.1 coordinate 700, forward strand.
TCATGAGAAAAATCATCCGTTTCACAGGAGAAAAGCTATGAGTGATAAAGAAAGACTGGATGTACTGCTGGTGGAGCTGGGCTTCTATGAAACCCGTGAAAAGGCGAGAGCGCAGATCATGGCAGGAAAGATTTATGTGAACGATCAGAAATCGGATAAACCTGGAACGAAAATAGCCAGGGATGCCGTGATCGAAGACCGTGGAGAGAAGATGCCCTTTGTTTCCAGAGGGGGTTATAAGCTGGATAAGGCCATCAGATCCTTTGAGATCGATCTGACAGGGAAAACCTGTCTGGATATCGGAGCCTCCACAGGCGGGTTCACGGATGTGATGCTGCAAAACGGCGCAGCGAAAATATATGCGGTGGATGTGGGCTACGGGCAGTTCGCATGGAAACTGCGGACGGACCCGAGAGTGGTCTGCATGGAAAGAATGAATTTCCGCTATGCCACAAGGGAGGATATCAAGGATCCTATAGACTTTTCTGCCACGGATGTCTCCTTCATCTCCATCATGAAGATCATACCGCCCGCAATGGCACTCATGAAAGAAGATGGAGAGATGGTTGCGCTGATCAAGCCTCAGTTTGAAGCAGGGCGAGAAAAAGTGGAGAAGAAGGGTGTGGTGAGAAAGAAATCCACCCATAGAGAAGTGCTGAATGGGATTTCTGATTTCATCACAGAAGCGGGGCTGTTTATCTACGGGCTGGACTACTCTCCCATCAGGGGACCCGAAGGCAACATCGAATTTCTCATCTATTTCGGAAAGAAGGACAAAGGAATCCCGTTTGAGAAGGAAAATATTCTTGATAAGCTGATTGAGGAAGCCCATGGCATCTGATAATGATAGGGGGAGACTGAGTGAAGAAAATCGGAATCTTAAGCAACCAGGAAAAAGATACGGAAGGAATCTATCTGTCAAAAACACTGGATTCTCTAAAAAACACCCTTCCAGATGCTGACATCAGCCTGGTGGACAGCCAGAAAATGGTGGAGGGTCTTGAACTGCTCATCGTGCTGGGTGGAGATGGAACGCTTCTGTCGGCCGCAAGACTAGCCTATGGATACAATGTGCCGATTCTGGGTGTCAACATCGGCAATCTGGGATTCATGACGGCTACAGACATTCATGGTCTGGAAGACAGCCTCCTGAAGATTGAAGAGGGCAGATATTCCATAGAAGACCGGATGATGCTGGAAACCACCCTCGACTGTGCAGAAGGGAAAAGAACCTTCCATGCGCTCAATGATGTGGTGGTCCATAAAGGAGCGCTGGGAAATATCATACATTTTGAACTCTATGTGGATCAGGATTTCGCAAACAGTTACAGGGGAGACGGAATCATCATAACAACGCCCACAGGCTCCACAGCATACAATCTTTCTGCGGGAGGGTCCATCATGTATCCCACTGTGGAAGCCATAGGCGTCACATCCATCTGTCCCCATACCTTCGGAATCAGAAATCTGATTCTAAGCAGCAGTCAGAAGATCATGATCAAAGTCGGCAAAAGCAATGAAGAGTACTTTCTCTCCATGGATGGACAGATCAATCTGAGACTGACCGACGATGCGGTCATCACCACGAAGAAAGCGGAACATCCGTGTAAGATTCTGAGACTGGATGACTATGACTATTTTAATGTGTTAAGACAGAAACTGATATATAAGGCAATGAATATTCAAAGGGGTGAATGATGATGAAAATTGACAGACGCAGCAAGATGCTGGAAATTATCTCGAGGAAGGAAATCGAAACGCAGGAGGAACTGGCCCAGGAACTACGAAAAGAGGGGTTCAATGTGACCCAGGCCACTGTATCCAGAGACATCAAGAATCTGCAGCTGATTAAAGTGCTCAGCTCAAGTGGACGATACAAATATGTGGCAAACAAGGAAGATACCAAGGATGCCCTCGGGAAACTGGTGACCCTTCTATCCCACACGATTCTATCGGTGGAAAACATCGACAAGATGGTTGTGGTGAGAACCATCACAGCGGCTGCATCCACAGCGGCAGAAGCCATAGACCAGCTGGACCTTGCTGAGATCGCAGGGACCATAGCAGGCGACAATACGATTTTCATGATGGTTCGCTCGGATGAGATGGCAGTGGAAATCGTGAAGAAGATTTCAGAACTTGTAGGTAAGTAAGATGCTGATACAGCTTAATGTGAAAAACTTCGCGCTGATCGATCATCTGGAGCTGAATTTTCAGAACGGATTCACCATCCTCACCGGAGAAACCGGTGCAGGTAAATCCATTCTCATCGATTCCATCAATTTCGTACTTGGAGAAAAGTTCAACAAGGAGTTCATCCGAACGGGTGCCGATTCAACCTTCGTTGAAGCCATCTTCACATTGGAAGAAGGGACAGAAGAGATTCTGGACTCCCTTGGAATTCCTTACGAGGACACCGTGATCCTATCCAGAGAAAGCTTTGTAAGCGGCAGAAACAATGCCCGCATCAACGGCAAGAGTGTTCTGGTGGGCGTACTGAAAGAAATCGGAAGAGAGCTGCTGGACATTCATGGTCAGCATAACAATCAGAACCTCCTGGACAATACCAGACATATGGATTATCTGGACAGCTTCATCGACCTGTATGAGACAGATGAATTTCGAGCCTATACCAGCGAATTCATGCAGCTTTCCGAGCTGAAGAACAAACTTCAGAAGCTTCTGGGCAGTAAAGACCGTGAGAAACTCATGGATTATCTGAAGTTCCAGATCGATGACATCGAGAAGGCGAAGCTCACACTGGATGAAGAGCAGGAGCTCACAGAGAAGTTCTCCATGATCTCCCATGCGGAAAAGATATCCACGGGACTTGTGCAGACCTGCGAACTCATGGGCAGTGAAGAGGGCATCCTCAATCATCTCTCCACCTCAATACATTCATTGAAATCCATAGAGAAATATTTCGAGAAACTGAAAGGCCCCATAGAGAATCTGGAAGGTGCCTATTACACATTGCAGGAAACCTTCAGAGAACTCACGGACTACAAAGATTCCGTCTATTATGATCAGGACGAGCTGAACGAAATCAACGAAAGGCTTTATACATACAGCAATTATAAGAAGAAATACGGGGAGAAGGTAGAAGATATTCTGGCTTACTATGAGAAGATCAGAGGGGAATATGAGGATCTCGTTAATGCGGAGGAGTTCATCATAAAGGTCAGAAAGGACATCGAGGACGCAAGAAAAACACTGAAGAAGATCGGCGCACGCCTGCACGAGAAAAGAATAGAGGGCGGCAGAAAACTCAGCGAGAAGATCAACAGCGAGCTGAAGTTTGTGGGACTGGAAAAAGCGCAGTTTCAGGTGAACGTTGTGGACGCAGAAGCCATCCACGCGCTCGGTACCGATGAGGTGAATTTCCTTATTTCAACCAATACCGGTGAACCGATGAAACCGCTGGAAAAAATCGTCTCGGGGGGAGAGCTTTCCAGAATCATGCTTTCCATGAAG
>RZYZ01000197.1 GCA_009930125.1 Clostridia bacterium
GGAAATGTCCTGATCCTTGGAGTATGCCCTCATCAAGTTAATATGTAAGACTAAGAAATGTCGAGATAATAAGAGATAACAGGTTTAAATTAAGGGAGGAAAAATAATATGAATCAGTATGTAGAAACAAGTCGGGAAGTAAAGGAAGCACTTGCAGCAGGCAAGGCAGTTGTAGCGCTGGAGTCCACAATCATTTCCCATGGGATGCCCTATCCTAAGAATGTGGAGACAGCACTGGAAGTGGAAAGAATCATCAGAGAGAACGGTGCAGTGCCAGCTACCATAGGAATCATCGGTGGCGTACTGAAAGCGGGACTCACAGAAGACGAGATCGATTATATGGGAAAGACTTCAGGCATCGCCAAGGTATCGAGAAGAGACATTCCTTATATCGTGTCCGAAAAGCTTGATGGGGCAACCACAGTCGCTTCTACCATGATCATAGCGGAGATGGCTGGCATCAGAATCTTTGCCACAGGTGGTATCGGAGGCGTGCATAGAGGTGCTGAAACCACTATGGATATTTCGGCAGACCTGGAAGAACTGACTGGTACGGAAGTGGCGGTAGTCTGTGCAGGCGCAAAAAGCATTCTGGATATCGGTCTTACACTGGAGTATCTGGAAACAAAGGGCGTACCGGTCTATGGATACGGGACAGAGGAACTTCCTGCCTTCTACACAAGGAAGAGCGGATTCAAGGTGGACTACAGAATCGATGAGCCCAAGGAAATGGCTGAAGTGCTGAAAACAAAATGGGATCTCGGTTTAAAGGGTGGTGCTCTGATAGCAAATCCCATTCCAGAAGAATATTCCATGGATGCGGCGTTCATCACGAAAGTCATTGAAGATGCAGTTTCCGAAGCCAATGAAAAAGGAATCAAAGGAAAAGACACCACTCCGTTTCTGCTTGCAAAGATCAAGGAAATCACAGGCGGGGATTCTCTGGAATCCAATATCCAGCTTGTCTACAGCAATGCGAAGGTAGCAGCGCAGGTTGCAGTGGAATACATGAATCTGTAATTCCTGTTTAATCCACGTTTAATCTTTATCCTTTAGAATGACATCATAAACAATAAATGATTTGATTGGAGAAGATGAATTCATGGGTGGACAGAGCTTTATAGGGGCAATCATTACAATGTTCATACTCTTTCTTGTAGTAAGTTTTGCCATAACATTACTGCCCTACATTCTTATAGGGATATTGATCCTGTATGTATACAGAAAAATGATCAGACCTCTGTTTGCAGGAAGCAATCAGAGAGAGAATTTCAGGGAAAACAACTATTATAGAACGAATGTGGAAAAAGAGGAAGAATCTCCTGTTGTCAACCAGGTGAAGAGCGTACATGACGATGTGTTCTTCAGGCAGGACCATAAAGTGGTTGATGTGGATTATGACGAAGAGGATAAATAAAGATTCGCAGCAAAAAGAGATTGAACGATGGTTCAGTCTCTTTTTTTGCTGAAGAGTTATTTCATAATTACTGGGAAACATGATAAGATAGATAAGGAATAATTTATGGAGGTTTCAAATGTACGATTATATCAAGGGAAAGTTCAAAGGCATTTTCAAGGATTATGTTTCCATTGAAAATGGAGGCATTGGTTATAAGGTGTACACATCAGGAAATTCCATGGCCATGATGCCTGGAATAGATGAAGAAGCCACATTATATCTCACGCAGATTGTAAGAGAAGATTTCATCGGTTTATATGGATTTACATCGAGAGATGAGTTAGAATTGTTTTCTATTCTGATCACCATAAACGGAGTAGGTGCCAAAGCGGCGCTGTCTCTTTTATCAGCAAGCTCACCGGATAATCTCAAGTTCGCCATTGTGAACGAAAATGAATCCCTACTGATCAAAGCGCCTGGAATTGGAAAGAAGATTGCCCAGAGACTGATACTGGAGCTGAAGGGCAAGCTGAAGATTGAAGATTACACGGGAATGGATGAAACATCGAAGAAGAAAGCCCTGTCGGAGAACATATCCAATGAAGCATTGGCTGCTCTGATGACATTAGGCTATACAGAAAAAGAGGCGAAGACCGCTTTAAAATATGTGGAAGAGGATCAGAGTATTGAGCGCATCATCAAGGATGCTCTGAAATATCTGATGAATTAGGGGAAAAGGTATGGATGAAAGAATTATAACTTCCGAGTTCATGGAAGAAGATGTGCAAAGTGAATATTCTCTGCGTCCACTGAAACTGACTGAATACATCGGGCAGGAAAAGGTGAAGGATAATCTGAAGGTTTTCATCGAAGCGGCCAAGATTCGAGAAGAAGCCTTAGACCATGTTATCCTTCATGGTCCTCCGGGACTGGGTAAAACAACCCTCGCAAACATCATCGCCCGGGAGATGGGTGGAACCCTGAAGATCACATCGGGACCAGCCATTGAACGGGCTGGAGATCTGGCTTCGATTCTCACGACGATGAATGATAATGATGTGCTCTTCATCGATGAGATTCATCGCCTCTCCAGAACGGTGGAGGAGATCCTGTATCCAGCCATGGAAGACTATTCTCTTGACATTGTCATTGGAAAGGGCGCTCAGGCCAAATCCATCAGACTGGATCTGAGCCATTTCACCCTGATTGGTGCAACCACAAGAATTGGCCTTCTGACGTCTCCACTGAGGGACCGTTTCGGGGTCCAGCTTTCCATGGAATACTATACCCATGAGGAGTTGGAGGAAATCATAACAAGAAGTGCAAGCATTCTTGATTTTGAGATCACCAATGAAGCAGCCCTGTGCATCGCCAGAAGAAGCAGAGGTACACCGAGAATTGCCAATAGACTTCTGAAAAGAGTCCGAGATTTTTCGCAGGTGAAAGGGGAGACCGTCATTGACGAAGAGACGGCACTGTCTGCACTGAAATCGCTGGATGTGGATGATGAGGGATTTGATCGGATTGACCGGAAGATTCTGGATGCCATCGTGCATAACTTTGGTGGAGGCCCTGTCGGTGCGGAGACACTATCCTATTTCATCGGCGAGGAGCTGGATACCATCGTGGACGTGTATGAACCGTATCTGCTGCAGAAAGGATTCATTGTCCGGACACCAAGAGGAAGAGTCGCCACAGACAGAACCTATGAGCATCTTGGTGTGAAGCGTAATACCGATACCCAGCAGACCATATTCTAGAAAAGAGGTTACATTTTTGAGAGTAGAAGATTTTAATTTTGAACTACCAATAGAACTCATCGCGCAGCATCCTTTAAAGGAGCGAGATCAGTCCAGGCTTCTTGTGGTGGATAAGCACTCTGGAGAACTGGAGCACAGAAAGTTCCACGATATCCTGGACTATCTGAAAAAGGGAGATGTACTGGTTCTAAATGATACAAGAGTGATTCCGGCAAGACTTCTTGGTGTGAAGAAAGAAACGGAAGGGAAAATCGAGTTTCTGCTTTTGAACAGGAAAAAGCTTGATACCTATGAATGTCTTGCCAAGCCAGGAAAACGAGCAAGAGTGGGTGCGAAATTCACCTTCGGCGAAGGTCTCCTGGAAGCGGAAGTCATAGAAGTACTGGATAATGGAAACAGAATTGTGCAGTTTCAGTACGACGGCGTTTTTGAAGAGATTCTGGACCGACTAGGAGAGATGCCTCTCCCGCCCTACATCAAGGAAAAGCTGGAGGACAAAGAGCGGTATCAGACGGTCTATTCAAGATCCGAGGGCTCTGCGGCAGCGCCGACAGCAGGACTTCATTTCACGGAGAAACTTCTGGAGGAAATCAGAGAGCTTGGCGTGGAAATCGCATTTCTTACGCTCCATGTGGGCCTTGGTACCTTCAGACCGGTCAAGGTGGAATCGGTGGAGAATCATGACATGCATTCGGAGTTCTACAGTCTGGATGCGCATAATGCGGAAATCATCAATAATGCCAAAAGAAAAGGCGGCAGGGTGATTTCTGTTGGAACCACTTCCACCAGAACACTTGAAACCATAGCGGATGCAGAGGGATATGTGAAAGAGGATTCCGGATACACGAAAATCTTCATCTATCCGGGTTATCAGTTTAAGTGCATTGACTGCCTGATCACGAATTTCCATCTTCCGGAATCCACATTAATCATGCTGGTGTCTGCACTGGCAGGAAAGGAAAATATCATGAATGCCTATGAAACTGCAGTGAAGGAGAAATA